>JBHELU010000054.1:0-3267 GCA_046262955.1 Actinomycetota bacterium
CATATCCGTCGGGAAGCTCGAGCGCGCGCTTTGCTCGTTCTTGGTCCATGACTGCGGAGTGACCAGATCCGATTCCCAGGTCGGTCGCGGCCAGCATCATGTTCCCCGTCGCTTGCCCGAAGTCGTACTGCACCCACAGTCGGTGTAGATCATCTTTCGGTTCTTCTGCAACGAGAGCGATCGTCGCGGCGGACGAGGCGATGTGCTTCCCACCCATCTCCCAAGCCTTAGCCAGCTCGACCAGGCAATCGCGTTCGGTGACGACCACGAAGTTCCAGGGCTGCCAGTTCTGCGACGATGGCGATCTCCGTCCGGCTTCCAGCATCCGTTCGAGGTCGGCTCGCTCGATCTGCTGGTCGGTGTACTGACGGACGTTGCGCCGTGCTCGGATCGCATCCCACGTCTCCATGCCACCGGTTTACCTCATCAGCGCTCGGGCGGTTCACTTTTCTTCGCGATGTGGGGCTCGGACGACTGATTCTTGTCACAGGCCTCCTCTATGTTCATCGAGTGCATAAAGAGGGCGGGGGACTGTGAACGCGAAAACTGGGGCCGGCCTGCAACTCGACGATGAGCAGCGAGCCGTAGTCGAGCGCGGCACCGGCCCGGTGCTCGCTTTAGGGGGCCCGGGCACCGGCAAGACCACGGTCCTGGTCGAGCGGTTCATCCGGCTGGCAACGGCCGATGGGTGCTCGCCGGACCGGATCTTGTTCCTAGTCCCGAACCGAGCCCAGAAGATCAGCTTGCAGGACTCACTCACGCACCGGCTGCTCTTCGACGAGGGCCTCGACGCCCTGATCGAGGTCCCGGTCTACACGTGGCACGGGTTCGCCAACCATCTGGTCAGCCGCCACTACGACCGGCTCGCGTACTCCGAGCCCCCGGTCCTTCTGACCAGCCCCGAGCAGTGGGGCGACGTGCGCGACGCGCTCGCGAACGAAGACCCGGTCAACTGGCCGCACCACGCGCACCTATTGAAGAACAAGGGATTCGTCGACGAAGTCGTTGACTTCTGCATCCGGGCGGAACAGCGGTTGCTGGACGACTCCCAGCTCTCTGCGCTGGCTCAGGCGAAGCCGACCTGGGCCGACGTCATCCGATTCTTCAATGCGCACCGCAATCGTTTGCGGGCACGCAGCCGCGTTGACTACCCAACGCTCCTAACCGATGCGACCGACCTGATCGCCAATCACGACGATGTACGCGACGCATTGCACCAGCGGTTCTCCCACGTGCTGGTCGATGACGGACAGGAGCTCGCGCTCGTGCAGCAACGGATGCTCCATTTCCTGACGGGCTTCACGACCGGGGCCGCCGGCGATCGCTCGCTGGTCCTGGCGGGTGATCCGGACTCCGCCATCGAAACGTTCAGGGGGGCCGAGCCCGACTGGATCGACGACTTCGACAAAGAGTTCGGGGATCACCAGCGGTTTGCACTCCCGACCTCATATCGCTTGGGATCTCAATTCGGCGCGCAAGCCATGCATCTGATCGAGCGAAACGACTCCCGTGATCACAGACCGCAAGCGTTCGCGGGTGAAGGTGCACTCGACTTGCATCGTTTCGGAAGCCTGTCGGCCGAAGTCGACGCGATCGCGCGCACGTTGCGGCTGGCTCATCTCGAGGATCAGGTTCCGTACGAAGAGATGGCCATCCTTCTGACGTCGCCACGGGCGATGCTCCCGCCACTCGAGCGGGCTCTCGACGCGCTGGAAGTTCCGTTCTCGATCAGCGCACCGGATCGGCCGCTCGGTAGGGAGCCGATCGTTCGTGCGTTCGCGGATCTGGCGCGATTTGCGTTTGCCGACGACCCCGATCCAGAGCAGCTCGTAACTCTGTTGCGGTCCCCGCTGATCGATCTCGAAGACGCGACGGTGCGCGAAGTGGAACGCGTTGCGCGCGTATCGGCGGTGACCCTCGGTGAAGTGCTGAATAACCCACCGCCCGAATTGCGACTCGATTCCGATTCGGCGGCCAAAGTCGCCGAGCTTCTCGCGTTACGCGACATCCTCGCTGCTCGCAAAGATGATCCCGCAGACCAGGCGTTCTGGGTCGTTTGGGACCGCTCCCGCTACTGCAAAGAGTTGATCGAACGTGCTCGCGCCGACCTGAGCGACCCAGCGAACCGCGATCTCGATGCGCTCGTGGCGTTCTCGCGAGCGCTAGGTCGATTCGTCGAACGTCGCCGGGGGAGCGGCACCTTTTATGACTACCTCGAGGCGATCGGCCGCGCCGATTTCGGCTCCGATCCATGGCTTCCGCCTGAGCGCTCGGGCGAGGGGGTCCAGGTCGTCAGCTTCCACGGGGCCAAGGGCAAGGAATGGTCGATCGTGGCAGTTGCAGGTGTGATCGACGGTGCGATCCCGAAGGGCCGTCGCGCTTCGGGTCTGTTCGACCCTTATTTTCTGGACGAGACCGACGCGCTCGCGCGGAACAAACGGAACGAGATGGAAGACCGGCGCGTTTTCTATGTGGCCGTGACGCGGGCCAAGAAGCGATGCATCGTCACGACGTCACCGGGACCGTCGCGCCGCGGCGAGCCGAGCCGCTTCATCGAAGAGCTCGTCGGCGAGATGCCCGAGATCGAGTCGGGGCCACACTCGAGACCGCTGACTTTCTCCGAGGCCGCAGCTCGTTGTAGAAAGGTGCTGGCCGACGTAACTGCGCCTGCACCCGAGCGCATCGCTGCACTCGCCGCTATCAAGAAGACCTGCGAGCTCGATCCGGCGTGCACCGCAGCGCAGCCGAGCGAGTGGTGGTGGCGGTGGGACTGGACCGAGCAGCCGCTCAAGATCCGCGAGCAACAACAGAACATCTCCGACGACCTACCAACGAACAAGCTCCGGACCAGCTACTCGCGCATATCGACCTACGACAACTGCGGGCTGCAATATCTGCTGTCGGTCGTACTCGGGCTCGATCCAGATTCGAGCCACAACATGGCATTCGGATCCTGGGTTCATAAAGTATTCGAAGAGATCGAAAACCAGAAACTCGATGGACCGGCGGCTTACAAGCTCTACGACGAGCTGTTCGATCACACCGTGTTCCCGAACAAGGCCGTCGCGCGGCAGTTCTATCGAGACGGCCAGGTGATGATCGAGCGTTACGGCTACTACTTGAAGCCGGGCAGGGCAGCGAAGGTCGAGAAGAAATTCGAGGTCTATCTCGATGGCCACAAGATCACGGGCCGGATCGACCGCATCGACAACCTCAATGGCAACCTGATCATCTCGGATTACAAGACGTCCTCGAACGCGATCGGCT
>JBHELU010000055.1:0-6199 GCA_046262955.1 Actinomycetota bacterium
GCTCGACGATCCGGCGATCGATGTCGGACTGGAACTCGGGGTCGTCGGGCCGCAGGTCGTCGACGACGATCGGGAACTCGATCGGCAGGTAGTAGACGTGCGAGTAGCTGGTGCGAAGGCTGCGCTCGGCGAGCCGCTCACACTCGTCCCACAGCGCGTTCTCTTTTGCCCGGGGCCGGTTGTCGAGCACCCAGCGCGCGTAAGCGAGCGCATCGATCAGTGACCGATCGCCGACGAATTCGGGAGTGGACATCTCGTTGTTCAACTGACGCAAGAAGATGAGCGTCTCGATCTCGGGAGTCGCGTCCTTGTCGAGCTTGAATCCGAGCGCCGCTATCTCGCGCGCTACTTCCGGCAAGAGAGGAAGATCGAGGGTCTGCGCGAGCCGTTCGGCCAACGTTGTCTTTCCCGTCGAAAAGCTTCCGACGAAGACGATCCTTCGATCAGACGACATCACGCCACCAAAGGGAGGTTGGGGTCGGGGGCCGCGCTCAAGGATGAGTACACGCCGCGTCTCAACATAGCGGTGGCGCACGCCGCGACCATCGCGGCATTGTCGGTGCACAGCTCCATCGTTGGAACGAAGAAAGCCGCGCCTTTCGATTTGCAAACATCGGCCAGCGCTTGCCGAAGTCCCGAGTTCGCAGCTACCCCACCGCACAGGAAAACCCTCTCGGCCCCCGTGTGCTCGAGCGCCGCAAGTGTGCGCGTCACCTGCACGTCGACAACAGCAGCCTGGAACGACGCGGCGATGTCTTCGACCGATACTTGGTCACCGCGGCTCTCCATCCCGCGTACGTGATTGATCACAGCCGTCTTGAGCCCTGAGTAAGAGACGTCGAACCCGGGCTCGTTGAGCATCGGCCGAGGGAACTTCACAGCCTCGGGATCGCCGAGCAGCGACAACCTGTCGATCTCGGGGCCACCCGGATAGTCGAGCCCGAGGAAGCGTGCAATCTTGTCGAACGCTTCGCCGGCCGCATCGTCGATCGTCTCGCCCAAGATCTCGTAGCTGCCGTGGCCCCGGGCGTCGACCAGCATCGTGTGCCCCCCCGAGATGATCAACACGAGGGCCGGGAAACGAGCCTCGGGCGAGGCGAGCAGCGCAGAGTAGATGTGAGCTTCTAGATGATTCACGCCGACGAACGGAACCTCCAGCACGGCGGCCATCGACTTCGCCTCGGCGACTCCGACCAGCAGCGAACCGATCAGTCCGGGGCCGAGCGTGCCCCCGATCGCATCGAGATCCCAGAACGTCGCGTCCGCTTGCAGAAGCGCCTCGGCTATCGCCGGCGACAGCGCTTCGACGTGAGCGCGAGCCGCGGCCTCCGGCACGATCCCCCCGTACTCGGCGTGCAGATCGGTCTGCGACACGATGACGTTCGAGAGGATCTCTCGCCCTCCGCGAACGACTGCAGCCGATGTCTCGTCGCACGAGGTCTCGATACCGAGCACTAGCGAATCGTCGCCCCATTCCGCGATCGGTTGCCGGGTCGCTAACGGGTTCGGAAGGGTCAACGAGGGCAATCCGATCCCAGATGACGTCGAACCGAAATCAGTCATCGCCGGCCGTTGCCTCTTCGAGCTCGCGACGGATCCCGAGCAGGCGCTCGCGATATTCGTTCGAAAGCGCGTCCTCCACCGTCATCACGAATGCGTCTTCCTTGGTTTCGATGTAATAGCCGCGGCGGATACCGACCACAGAGAACCCGAACTTCGCGTACATCTCTTGCGCAACCGCGTTGGAGACCCGCACCTCCAATGAGATCGTCTCTGCGCCTCTAGCTATCGCTTCGGTGACCAGCGTGAGCATTAGACGCGTGCCGACCTTGCGGCCGTGGAAATCGGGGTCCACGGCGATATTCGTTACGTGCGCTTCGAATCCCGTGAGCATCATCCCGGAGTAGCCGATCACTTCGCCTTCATGGCGAGCGACCAGATAGCTTCTTGTCGCGCGCTGCGCAAGCTCCGACAAGAAAAGCGATGTCGTCCAGGGACGCGGATAGACGCGGCTCTCGATGATCAGAACCTTGCGGAGGTGACGTCTCCGCATCCTGGTGATCTCGATCTCTTCGAGAGGACCGCCTTCGCCTTGCGGAACATGAGCTAGTGCCATTAGTGCCTCGTCCGGTGAGGTTCCATCAAGCGCTCCGTTGAGCTCTGATGCGTTCCCATTCGATCCGCTTGGCAGATCGCCTGAGATAGAACGGCTTCAGGTCGAAGAGGCTGTCGAAATCCTCCCTGAACATCCGCGAGAGGCTGAGCTCCACCAATGCTCCCGCGTCCGGAAACGCGTGTCCCATTCCTCCAACCTCGACCACCGGACCGACGTCGTCGAATGCGTCTCGGTAAAGCAGAGCACCGTTGCCGACCAACAGCACGTCCTCGGTGCGCGAGGCAAGTCCCGTTGCGAGACGGCCGGGGCTCTCGACCTTGTACTCGCTCATCCGCTGGATCCCACCTGGGGATGACTTGTAGAACGCGTGGAACACCTCGCCGCGACGCGCGTCGAGGACCGCGCAGATCGTCTTGTCCGTGTAGCGAACCTCGTACGCAAGGAGGTCCAGACTCGACATGCCGACGATCGGAACCGATAGTGCCTGGGCTAGGGCCTTCGCCGTCGCGACACCGACCCTCATCCCCGTGAATAAGCCCGGTCCCAAACCGACCGCCACACCACCGATGTTCCGGAAGCCAAGCCCCGTTTCGTCGAGACAGAATCGGATCGCGGGCAACAGGAACTCGTTGTAACTAGCACCTCGAGCCACGAGCGCGCTCGCCACAACTCCCTGCTCGGAGCCGATCGCAACGCTCGCTTGTGGGGTCGATGTCTCGATCCCTAGGACCAACATCAGGCCTCCCTAGGTGGCGGCGGGAATCTATGGTCGCGTACCGGCGACACCAGCGCCTCCGAGAAGCGCTGTTCGGCAACCGACTCGCTAGACGCCGCATTCAACAGTGTTTCGGCCGTAGTCCTCATCGCATCCACCTTGAACACCCATTCCGGCCCCCATGGTCGGAAGACCATGGTTCTGTGGTCCGCGTCTTCGTCACCCTCCGGATGCCGGATCACGATGTCGAGATGCCTCCGGGGCAATAACGGTGCAACTGCGTCTCCCCATTCGACGAGCAGGATGGCTTCGGGATCGAGCAATTCTTCGAACCCAAGGTCGAGCACCTCTTGAAACGAGTTGAGCCGGTACACATCCAGATGCAGGATCGGAAAACGACCTTCGTATTCATGCACGATGACGAACGTCGGGCTCGTTATCCGTCGTTGTACGCCGAGCGCGGTAGCGAGCCCTTGCACGAAGACCGTCTTCCCGGCCCCCAGATCGCCGCTCAACGAGATGACGTCGCCGGGGAGCAGTACCGGAGCCAGCGACGCGCCGACGATCCGCGTCTCCTCAGGCGACCTTGACACAACCGAGATAGCCCGCTGCACCGTCAGTCCTAAAAAAGACCGAGTTGCTGAGACTCCGGCTCGGATGACTGTGCCGCAACGGCCGCCGGAACGGGACCCTGCGGCTCGTCGCGCTTGTCGAGCACGGTCCTCACGACTGCAAGGTCTTCACGGATCCCATCGGCCGGGCTCATCCCACCGAAGCGACCACCGCGTAATGCCGCGGCCGGGTGGAACGTCGGCACGACGTACGCGCCCCGTCGCCGATATACGCGTCCACGAGCCTTCGTGATACCGATCGGCTGTTCGAGGATGTACCGGGTCGCAAAATTCCCGAGCGTCACGATCACTTTGGGCTGCATGTGGCTCAACTGTGCTTCGAGGAAAGGTGCGCACGTCTCGATCTCGTCGGGCAAGGGATCTCGATTGCCCGGCGGGCGGCACTTCAGCACGTTGACTATCGCGACGCTCGACCGATCCAGGCCCACCTCGGAAAGCAGCTTGTCCAACAGCTGGCCTGCGGCACCGACGAACGGCTTTCCTTGCTTGTCTTCGTGGAAGCCGGGGGCCTCTCCGATGAACAACACGTCCGAATCGAGGTTGCCATCGGCCCATACGACTTGGGTGCGGCCTTGCGCCAGGGGGCAACGAGTGCAGACAAGGGCGTCCTGTTGGACCGCGGCTATATCTACAGGGCCCCCCGGCATGGACATACCTCGACAGTAACGAAGACTGCCCGTGGCTACCAGCCTTAGCCCGGCGCGACACTCACCGAATGGTGGATGGAGCATCGACAAGCCTGAGTTCCGACTTCTGGAGATTCTGGCTGGGGCAGACGGTCTCGAAGTTGGGCGACTCGATATCGTGGTTCGCCCTTCCCCTCCTCGTGTTCAAGCTGACCGGGTCGGCGCTGAACCTGGGTCTCACGACCGCTGCTTCGTTTGTTCCATATCTGCTGTTCGGTCTCTTCATCGGTGCCTACGTCGACCGTGTCCAGCGCAAGCGGATGATGGTGCTGACCGACGTGGGCCGGATGCTCGTGATGGCCAGCATCCCCGTCCTCGCCTTGATGAACGATTTGCACGTGTGGTGGATCTACGCCGTCGCGTTCATCACGTCGACGCAAGCGATCTTTTTCGACTCGGGGGAGTTCGCCGCGATCCCGAGCCTCGTGTCGCAAGACGATCTGGTCACGGCTAACGGCCGGATCCAGGCCAGCTACTCCGCCGCCCAGGTCGTAGGCCCTTTGCTTGGAGGAGCGCTGCTTGCAGTGATCGCGGTTTACAACCTGATCTGGTTGGATGCCGCTTCGTTCGCGCTTTCAGCCATCTCGATCGGGTTGGTATCGGCGAGCTTCAATCCGGAACAACCGGACGAAGCGAAAAAGCCGACGACGATTCTTCATGACGTCAAAGAGGGACTCACTTACGTTCTGCGCCATCCAGTGTTGCGGAACATCTCGCTGATGATGGCAATGGTCAATTTCTTCGCAGCAACCACTTACACCGAGCTGGTGTTGTTCGCCAAAGACCGGTTAGCCGCAACCGATACCCAGGTCGGCATCCTGTTCGCGGCAGGCAGCGCGGGCATCGTGGTCACGGGACTGCTGGCGGGTCGGTTACGAAAGAAGTGGTCGTTCAGCCGGGTCGCACTGGGCGCGTTGCTTCTCTCCGGGCTATTCATCTTGTTCTTCTCGATGGTGCGGGAGATCTGGCTTGCGGTGCCCTTGTGGGGCGCGGCCGGCGGCTTGGGAATCCTCTTCAACATCAACACCGGCAGCTTGCGTCAGGCGATCGTGCCGAACAGATTGTTAGGTCGCGTGATGAGCATCGCTTCGGTACTTGCGTGGTCGGCGATCCCGGTGGGGGCACTGCTCGGTGGTTACCTGATCGAGAAGACGGGTCGACCGGCTCTCGTCTATGCCGGCATCGGGATAATCACGGCAATCATCCCGATGGTGTTCTCGTTCACGCCACTGGGGCACGCAGAGGACTACCTACCGAAAGACGAACCAACCCCCGAAGCCGAGCTCGAGGCGGCCACTTACTAGATCAAACTCTGAACTTTCCGTCCTCCATGAGGACGTCGCCGTCCACGGTGATGCGTCCACCGCGCCGGAGGTCACAAACCATGTCCCAGTGCACCGCGGAATCGTTGAGACCGCCGGTCTCCGGATAAGAAGCGCCGACGGCAAGATGGATAGTGCCGCCGATCTTCTCGTCGAGCAAGATCTCACCGGTGAAATCCGTCACGCCATAGTTCGTCCCGATGCCGAGCTCGCCGAGAACCCGTGAGCCTGCATCGGTGTCGAGCGTCTTGATCAGGAACTCTTCGTTGCGACGCGCTGTTGCTTCGACGACCTTGCCTCTTTCGAACGTGAGCTCGATCCCCTCTACCGATTGACCGCCGTATATCCCGGGATACGAGTAAGTGATGTGCCCACGAGTTCCGTCCTCGACCGGTCCGGTGAAGATCTCGCCGTCCGGGAAGTTCATCTGCCCGTCGGCGGGGATGAACGTGCGATCCGTGATGTCCAGGTAGAGGTCGGTCCCCTCGCCTTCGAGGTGCAATTCCTGGCGTCCACTCATCCACTCGATCAAACGTTTGTGGTGTTCGGCCAACTTGCGCCACTCCGCAACCGGATCGTCGGAATCCACGAAGCAAGCAGCAAAGAACAGGTCTTCGTAATCGACCAAGCTCATCTCGGCTTCCATAGCCAGTGCATCGGTCGGGAACATCGTCAGGTTCCAGCGGTATCCGCCGGCCGCGGTCCTGCGCATGTAGGTATCCATCAAC
>JBHELU010000056.1:0-2856 GCA_046262955.1 Actinomycetota bacterium
GCCGACGAGCTCCTGGATCACTTGACCTACGAAGGTTTGGCGCGCCGTTACGCAGACACACCCAATAGCGAATACCTGCGATCGATGGCCCGTCAAGAGCAAGAGCACTTCGAGTTCTGGTCACGCCTTGCGGGTTTGGCCCGCAGCGACTTCAAGACGCCCCGGCTGAAGATCTCGATCTTGATGTTGTTCGATCGTTTTCTCGGTCCCACATTCACCGTTCGCAGACTCGAGGGCAATGAGAAGCAAACGATCCGCAAGTACGAAGAGATAGTTCAAGCGGGTTCGCTGCCACCCGACGATACGGAGCAGCTACGCAAGATCATCAAGGACGAACAAGATCACGAAGAGCACCTCAAGGAAACGCTCTCCGACGACCGCCTCATCTACCTCGGAGCGGCCGTGCTGGGTGTCAACGACGCTTTGGTCGAGTTGACCGGAGGTCTATCGGGGTTGGTCTCTTCGATCAGGGACCCGCGTCTTATCGGATTCTCGGGACTGGTTGTCGGTATAGCCGCGTCGATGTCGATGGCGGCATCGAATTTCCTTTCAACGGGGATGTCGGTAGAGGAGTCACAAAAAGCACGTCCGGGCCCGGCTGCTGCCTATACCGGGATCACGTACTTGGTCGTGACGCTCGCGCTGGTGATTTCGTTCTTCACGGTTTCCGATCGCCACGTTGCGCTCGCCATCACTTGGGGCGTTGCCCTTTTGGTGATCGTGGCTTTCTCGTATTACTCCGCGGTGCTCTTGGACGAGCCGTTCCACAGACAACTGGGGAAGATGCTGGTGCTGACCCTCGGCATCGCCGTAGTGACCTTCTTCATCGGAAAGGGCCTCAACGCGTGGCTCGGGGTGCAGGCCTAGATCAAGGGTTCAGATAAGGATGCGAGGGCCGCTGAACGGTCGTGGCCGATGATGCGTCGACGATCACCTCACGCCCAAGTGGGTAGACCTTGCCTGTGACCCGCACCCATTGATCCGGCTTGAACTCGCCGGGGGGTGCGTTCGCAACCCGAACCTGAGTGTCGATCGCATCGGCGACACAGCAAGTGATGACGAACCGATTCAACAGGAATTCGGTCGCCGGCTCGTCTGACTGACGAGACACGAAGCCGGTGAATGAAACGACGCTTCCGGCGCGTTGCACCAACACCTTCATCGTCTCTCGATTCGCCAAGGCGCTGGCGACCGACACCATCGAGATGTCGCCGTGCTCGGGGATCGCGGCCCCCGCGGTAGACGCGAACGCGGCACCAACACCAGAACGCCGCCCCACTGCATATGAGCCGAGCGCCGCCGGGGGCACTGCCAACAGGATCACAACCGGTAGCACCAACACCGACAACGCGAGAGCATCGCGGCGCGCGATGGGTTCGGGATCCGCAACGCGCAGCGATGACACCCGACCGATGAAAGCGGCCGTAAGGATCGCGGCCCCCGTGGGAACCACCCATGTCGTTCGCGTCCCGAGATACAGCGCGATGCGACCAGAGAGCAGCACGAACCAGAACAGCCCGCCCCACGCTCCCACGGTTACCGCGACGGCGGCTCGAGCGGGACTGATGCGCTTCGGACTCCGCTCAGTAACTGCATGTTCGATCGTGAGAGGGACTTCCGTTGTGCTCATCGCACGATCACCTGGATCCACAGGGTGCCGGCCAGGGTCATGGCTGCAACCACGATCGCGACGGTGCGGAAGAAACGAGTGCCGAAAGTCCCCGAGTAGAGGAATCCCAACTTCATGTCCACCATCGGCCCGAAGCACAAGAACGCCAGCTGAGCGGCGAATCCGAACTGCACGAAGGAGGCAGCCACGAACGCATCTGACTCGGAGCAGATGGACAGCGCCGCGGCCAAAGCCATCATCACCACGACATCCAGGACCGGAACCCCGGCGACAGAAGTGAGGATCGACTGCGGCAGAAACGTCTGCAGAGCGGCCGCAACCGTTGCTCCCAGCACCAGGTAACGGCCCATAAATACGAAATCGGACGCGAGGTGACCGAAGAACTCCGTCGACCTCGAGTCGTCGTCGTGGGCATGCAGGAGCACGTCGGATGGGCGCGGTTTCAGCAACTCTTCTTTAGTTCGGTTTCCGATCACCCACCCAACCGCGATCGCAGTCAGCAGCCCAAGCACCATCCGGCCGGCGACCATCTGCCACAACACGTCGCGCCCGCGATAGGCGACGATCGTTGAAGCGATCACAAGCGGATTGAGTATCGGAGCAGCGAGCATGAACGTCACTGCGGCGCCGGGAGCCAATCCCTTGGAAGCGAGTCGTCGAGCGACGGGAACGGATCCGCAGTCGCATACAGGGAACGCGAACCCGGCGACAGCGGCTGCCGGCAGTTGAAGCGGGCGCGGTAGGCGCGTCAGGCGCTCGAACGCAGACATCGGAACGAATACTTCGATGACAGCGGAGACGGCGGCACCCACGAGGATGAAGGGGATCGCTTCGACCAGCAACGAGCCGAACACGAGAATGAAGTTCTGAACGGCGGCAACGCGTTCGATCGATGCGGCCGCGAGCGTGAGCCCGACCGTCACAAGAACGACGACTGCGACGACGCCATTTCGCCAGGGTGAAGTGACCGGGCGAGCCAGCGATTCAGAGGCTGCCATCAGCAGTACCGCTCGAACGACACAGCGAGTGCCGGGAACACCTGCTCCATCAATGCCTTTCCGTCGGGCCCTTTGATGT
This sequence comes from Actinomycetota bacterium, assembly GCA_046262955.1. GTDB lineage: Bacteria > Actinomycetota > CADDZG01 > CADDZG01 > WHSQ01 > JALZGD01. The sequence goes on from JBHELU010000056.1 coordinate 2,708, forward strand.
TCTCGAAAGCCTTCAAGATCTCATCTTCGGACACATGTTCCTCCGCGACCGTGTGTTGATTCAGGAACAGCCCCTGAGGATCGGCCGAAGAGATGAGCGGGTCGCCGGTTGGGACCTTGTCCTCGATAGTGGCGGTGATCTTGTGGGCC
>JBHELU010000057.1:0-7830 GCA_046262955.1 Actinomycetota bacterium
AGTTACAGGTGATCGGATCCACGATGGGCTCGGACCACGACGTTTCCGAGATGCTGCGGATGGTCGCCGGAACGAAGCTCGAACCGGTGATCGACAGAACGTTCCCGTTGTCGGAGGGGCCCGACGCGCTGGCCTACTTCGAGAGGCAGAGGCACTTCGGGAAGATAGTGATCGAGATATAGCTCTGAACCACTACGTCACCGCGGCCCGCACTGCGTTCTGCACGGCCCGAGTCGTGAGATAACCCAACACATCGACGTTGGCGGCGCGGCCCGGATCGGGTGCTGAGATGAAGAAGGCAACGTCTCCGTCGAAGCGCGTGTGCGCCGGCCTCACTGTCGACGTCACGCCGTCGGCGGCCCGCCCCGCGAGCCAATGGACCTCTCGCTTGGCGATAGCTGCGTTCGTTACGGCACAGACCAACACGGTGTTCGTTGGGGCGTCGTCGGGAGCGGGAGCGCCGCGGTAGACGGGATCGGGAGCGGTTGTCCCGGCCAGAACCGAGCCATCCTCCGCAAGCACGTCCCCGATCGCGTTCACGACTGCGATGGCTGCCACCGCTTCATCTTCTTGCGTGGCATGCCCTATCCCGATGCCACCGGGCACGCCGTGCTCGATGCCGGCCCACTTGCCGACGAGCGCTCCGGCCCCCACTCCCACGCGGCCCATGTCGATGGCCTTTTCGGTTGCGGCTTCGCACGCGGCCCTGCCGTTGTCGGGTCCGGGATGCGGTGCGTCTCCGGCCATCCCAAGATCGAAGATCACTGCGGTCGGCACTATGGGAATGGTCGCGACCGGCGTTTGGTAACCGATGCCGCGTTCCGAGAGCCACGACATCACCCCGTCCGCAGCGGCGAGCCCGAACGCGCTTCCGCCGGTGAGGAGCAGTCCGTGTATCTCGTTCAAGCGCAGATCCGTTCTCAGCTGCTCGATCTCGCGCGAGCCCGGTGAAGATCCTCGAACTTCACAAGAAGCAACGTTGCCGGGTGGCGGAAGGATGACGGTGCACCCGGTGCGCCCACTGGAATGTGTCCAGTGACCAACCTTGAAGCCAAAGCCGAGCGCATCCGTCTTCATTGCTCTTGATACGAGTAGCGCTCTTCGAGCCAGGGATCGGCACGGTTGTGATAGCCGCGCACTTCCCAGAAGCCCCTTCGGTCTTCGGTCAGAAGCTCAAGGCGGCGCACCCACTTCACGCTCTTCCACGCGTAGAGTGGCGGAACAAGAGCGCGCAGTGGAAACCCGTGCTTCGGAGCGAGGTCGCTACCGTTGTGCATCCACGTGACAAGAGCGTCTTCTGCCATCAGTCGTTCGAGTGGGACGTTCGCCGTGTAGCCGTACTCCGCATGGATCAAGACGTGGGCCGCGTCATTTCGAGGGCTAGCTCTCTCGAGCAGCAGCCTCGTCTGAACACCGCGCCATAGGTTGTCGAGCTTGCTCCAACCGGTGACGCAGTGGAAATCGGATGTCAGCTCGGCGTTCGGAAGGTCCTTCAGCTCCACGTAGGTCAACTCGAAAGGCGCTTCGCATGCGCCGTCGACCGTCAACCGCCACGACTCGGGATCGAAGCGCGGGATCGGCCCTTCGTGGAGGACGGGCCAGCCGCGCGTGACTCGCTGGTGGGGCGGCACCCGGGCTTGGGCATGAGCGGGGAGGTCCGACGTAAGGATCGAGCCGCCACTTTCGGAGTCATCGGAGGTGTCGGCTACACCCGGTTCCAGCGTCGCCCGTCGATCGAGGTCCTCCAATCGAAGTTTGATCTGACCGAGCAGCTCGTCGTCTTTAGCCCCCTCGGCGAGACGCGCAGCCTTCATGTAGCGCTTCCGAGCTCTGTCCGCGCCTCGTTGTTCGCGGCCGGGCCCGGCGTACTTCACGAAGTTGTCGGCGGTCTCGATGAGCTTGAAGATGCGCTCGCGATCGTCCATCGGTCTAGTCATTCTTGCAGCAACGAGCCCCAGGACCCTCCCGAACTTACGCGTGCCGAAGACGTCATCAGAACAACGGTCTTACCGTCGGCGTTCCTGATCTCACCTCTTGCTGCTGCGAAACCCTTGCCTCTATATGTGACGTGTGCATCTCCCGTGAGCTCGCGGCCGTCGGGCCACACGGGGCGAACGAATTGGACTTTGAGATCGAGGATCGCGCCGGTTTCGTTCGTATCGAGGGTGGTGCTCAGGGCGCCGGTGAGGATCGAATCGGCAATATATGCGAGTACGCCGCCGTAAACGCTTCCAGCCGGGCTCGCCATCCACGGGATCGCGCGGAAGGTCGTCGAGAAAGTGGCCGGCTCGGCGCTGGCATCGGTCACCGCGAATAGTTGCGCCGACGGTGCCGGCGGAAGCTCCCTCCATCTCTTGATGATGTCGAGGAAGGGGGTCGTGGTGTAGATCTCTCGTTTGATCGCACCCTCCGGCACCGGGCGGAGGTAGGGATCGGCTGTTTCGTACACGGGGGTCTCCAGGGTCGGGAGATCACCTTCGAACGGCGGCGCGTCGAGGTCCTTGATGAAACACCTGGTGGTGCAGTGAGCGACGATCCGTCCCTGTCCGTCCTCTACCAGACCTTCCGACACGCCCAACGTTCGGCCCACTTCGATCGGACGAGCTCGACAGATCAATTGCCGGCTGAACACTCCAACGCGGCGAAAGAAGTTGAAGGAGAGGTCTGAAGTCAGGACGACCTTTCCCGGACCAAGTGTGACGAGAAGAGCGCTACCCAATGCGGCGTCGGCGACAAGAGCCGAGACTCCCGCGAAGTAGATCCCGACATCGGTCTGCAACCAATCGCTGCACGGGATCGAGAAAGTTGCCGACGCCGGACTTGCCGCGACCAGCTTGTTGCCGAAGAGATGGGAGATTGGCGGCGCGGGCATTTGGTTGCGCAGGCCCGCCTGCATCCTCTCGAGCCCAGACAGACCGATGAGCTTGGGATCGGGGAAGCCGCCGCGAACCGGTTCCTCGTCGTACCACGCCACAGGCCGAGGGTACCCAAGGGAAGACATGATGCCCAGCTCCGCTATGGGCTCGATCCTAGATGGGCGCCGCCGGCTCGAAGGCCGAAAGCCCAGGATTCGGAAGCCGCGCGGCGAATAAGTTCCTGTCACCAGTCGACTAGGGGGGGGAAATGCTCAAACTGCGGATTGGACGACTCGTCGGCGTGCTCGCCGTGATCACTGTGGTCGCCTCCTACGCCCCCATAGATGCGCGGGTCGCGGGCGCGACGGGCCGCATCCACTACACGAACTATGCCGCCCCCAAGTCCTTCGGCACCTCTACCGGCGAGCCGTCGATCGGTGCGGACTGGAAAACCGGCGCCGTTCTGATCCAGTCGGGAATCATCACGCTGAAAGTCAGCTTCCCCGATAACAGCACGACCGCGAAGTGGGCAAATGTGACGCCTGAGAACTCGGTGTTCACCATGGATCCCATCCTCTTTACAGACCCACACACGGGCCGGACCTCGGTCTCGCAACTGGTCAGCTCCCTCTACGTCCCCGGCGGAGGGTGCAGCCTGGCTGCGGTGAGCGATGACGACGGGGCGACATGGATCCCTTCGACGGGTTGCGGACTTCCGGGCACGTACGACCATCAATCGATCGGTGGCGGACCATTCGCAGTCAGCGGTGACAAGATCAGCTACGAGGACGCCAACTACTACTGCGGGCAGAACGGGATCACCGCGAACTGCGCGCTCAGCCGTGACGGCGGCGTGACCTACGGAGCCGCCGTTCCCGTCTACTACGACTTGCAGAGTGAGTCGGATCAGATCCCCGATGACGGTCAGAACCACTGCATGGGATTGCATGGACACATCAAGGTGGGCCCCGACGGCACCGCGTACTTGCCGAACTTCCGCTGCTACGTCAACGGCAAAGAGATGCAAGCAGTGCTCGTCAGCGAAGACGACGGGCAGACCTGGACGGTTCGTCCCATCCCCGGTTCGCACTACAACAACTTCCGAAGCGACCCTTCAGTAGGGATCGGCACCGACAACACGGTGTACTTCTCCTACGAGGACAAGGACCGGGAAGTAAAGGTCGCTGTGTCGCACGATCATGGAAAGACGTGGACCAAACCTATCGATCTGGAATCGCCGAACGGTATCCATTACGGAGTTTTCCCTGCTGTCGTTGCCGGCGACAAGGACCGTGCTGCGGTCGCGTTCCTCGGCGCGTCCAGGCTGGACAAGAACAAGAAGTACGGATACGAAGACGGGAAGTACAAAGGCATGTGGGACCTGTACGTCTCCACGACGCTCAATGGGGGCAAAACGTGGACCACGGTCGACGCGACGCCAACCGATCCCGTCCAGCGCGGGTGCATCTGGTGGGGGAACGCGGGAGGTTGCCCGGGCGCCCAGCGGAACCTGCTGGACTTCATGGATGCGACGCTCGACAAGGCCGGACACGTGCTCGTCGGCTACGCCGACGGATGCATAGGCAAGTGCGTTCATGGCAAGGTGAATTCGCAATCGGCCGTGGCGACGATCGCTCGTCAGACCTCCGGCCCGAGCTTGTTCACGTCACACCGGCCGTAAGCTCTGTGGGTGACGAATAGAGCGTTAGCGCGCTTCTCCCTGGCAACAGTCTTTGCTGGCGCGTCGGTGTTCGGTCTTCTATCTGGTGGCGCGTTCGGCTCGAGCCCGAACGGTGGCCCATCGGCGTCTGCCGTTGGAACCGCGACCGCGACTCCGCAGCCCGGTGGCGGGAAGTGCGACCGCGATCGGGACTGCGACGGCATGCCGAACAAGTGGGAGCGCCGTTACGGGTTGGATCCTCACAGGAACGACGGTCGGGGCGATCCCGATCACGATCACCTCAGCAATCTCAATGAGTTCTTAAATGGGGGCGACCCCACGGTTCCCGACACGGACGTTGACGGGCTGCGCGATGGTCGAGAGATCCACTTTTTCCACACGCGGGTGGATGTCGCCGACGCGATCGTTGGGAAAGTAACGGGGGTAAACCAATGCCGGGCGGGATCAACCGGCCCTTACTCATGCCCCGTACTGTCGCTATTCGATGCAACCTTGGTCTTGAGCAATGCCGACGGGAACGAGGTGGCACGGACGACAAGCGATTTCGCCGGCCGTTTCAACTTCACATTGCACGACGCTCCCCCCGGCCACTTCCGACTCGAAGCGGAATCATTGCTGGGTTTCGCGACGCCGAGCGCGGTCGACGTAACCACTCACTACGACGTTGCGCAGCGCGTGCCGCTAAAGTACTCGAACGACGCGGAGCCCGGCGTTGCCGGTCAGGTAACGGAAGGCCCGACATGCGGGGGGCCGCAGCGGCGCGATGAAGAATGCATCGCCGTTCTTGCCGGTGCGCAGATCGATATCGAAAACTCCGATGGTGACGTCGTCGCATCGACGACCAGTGCCGATGATGGGCGTTACGCGATCGCGCTGGATCCCGGCTCCTATTCGGTGGTGGCCCGTGCTCCGGATAGTTCGTTCCCACTTCCTCCGGCCCCCGTTCAGATCACCGTGGGGCCGGGCGACACGGGGCCCAATCACGTCGACCTCCTTTACGAGACGGGGATCCTGTAACGACCGAGGTGGACCCGGGTCACCGCGAGACGACGGCTCGTCTCACGCGCGCGTACTGGATCGGGTGGGCCAACATCGCCGGCGCGGCAGCGATCGGGTTCCTGTCGATGCTCGCAGTCGGCGCGGTATTGCTGATCGCAGCCAAGCTGGATTACCTGGCACTCGGCGCACACTCCGATCCCATCAAGATCCTGACTGCGATCGTCCTTTTCGGTCTTGCGACTTTGCGAGTGCCGATCGGCATTGCGCACCTGTCGCTCGCCGTGCTGCCTCTAGGTGCTCTCATCGTATTCGGGTGGGGCCTTGCAGGTGCGACGCGCAAAGCCGTTGGTAAAAAAGGACCGGCCGCTGCTCTCAACCGGGTTTTCGAGGGTGCTCGCGTAGCTGTCCCGTTCGCGCTGATGTGCTGGTTGGCTGCACTCATCTTCCGATTCCGAGGGGGCCCGAACCCGGTCGCAGCGAATGCCGGCGCTACTGTGATCGCGGCCGCCGTATGGGCACTGATCTTCGGGGCGACCGGCGGTCTCTTGGCGGCCGACTCTCCAACGACGCTCGCGCGCGACGCCGCCGACAAGGTCCGAGCTCGCTCCAAAGCAGTCGTCGACGGGCTGATCGCGGGGGTGTGGATGACGGTTGCGGCACTGGTGCTTGCTACCGCGGCATTACTGCTGTGGATCATCGTCGGATTGGCTCATGGCACCCCTCACGGTTTCGGGGCGGCAGACGCAGGAGCCGCGGCGATCTACCTGATCGCGTTCCTGCCCAATGTCGTCATCGCGGTAGTGACGATCTCGCTGGGAGCGTCGGTGACGACGGGAGCTCGATTCACCTTTGGGGGAAAGGCTCTCGGCACCCTTCACACGTATTCGTATTTCGGGTGGGGCCATCGATCGACACCCTTGCTGGTTTTCTTCTTGATCGCGATCCCCGTGGTGACGTCGATCGCCGGGGGCTGGTTCTTGAACGCGACCGGGGTGACGAGCGATCGGCTACCCGAATCGGTCGCAGTCACCGCGACTACTTTTGCGGTGCCGCTTGCCGTGATCGCGGCGATCGGCTCGGCTCGGCTGGGGGCAGGTCTGGTGCAGACGCAAGGGGTTGGCGTTGTGGCCGCAACGGCATGGCAGGTGCTTCTGCTCGCCTTTGGTTGGGCGGTCATCGGTTGCTTCGCGGGATGGTTCGTTGCCGAGCGAGCCGGCCCTAACAGAAGAGATCGCAGTGGGGCTTGAGATCTTCGATCACAAGGTGGTGGGGCCGCTTGCGTGCAACTGCTACATCGTCGGAGACTCCACGAGCAAGGCTGCCATCGTTATCGACCCGGGGGGAGACGCCGCCGATCTGATCGCGTCGATCGAGTCGCGCGGCTTGACCGTGGTTGCGATCGTCGCGACGCATGCACACTTCGATCACGTGATCGCAGCCGAGGAGCTTCGCAAGCGAACCGGCGCGCCGTTCTACCTGCACGCACTCGACCGGCCACTACTCGACTGGATGCAGGAATCGGCGCGTCTGTTCTTGGGTGTCGAGCTGGATGCTCCGCCGGACGTCGATCGAGATGCCGCGGAAGGCGACATGCTAATAGCCGGTGATGTCGAGCTCGAGATCGTGCACACGCCCGGTCATTCACCGGGATCGATCTCGCTCATCGCAGACGGCGCAGTGTTCTCGGGCGACACCTTGTTCCAGGGGTCGGTCGGACGCACCGATCTACCGGGTGGCGACCACGGTGAATTGGTGAAAGCCGTTCGAACCAAGCTCTTCAGTTTCGACGACGACCTGCCCGTTTATCCGGGTCATGGCCCCGCGACGTCGGTAGGCGAGGAGCGCCGATTCAACCCGTTCGTGGGGGACGCGCGTTAGTCGATGTAGGGGTGGACACCGGGGGCCGGAACGCCGGGGTACCGATCGACTTCGCGCTCCAGCATGATCTTCACGTGGTCCTCGCGCGAGCCCATCCGGCGGTCGGTCTCTCTGAAGCCGAGCCGCTGCAAGCGCCTCAGCTCACCCGCGTGGCCCTTGCGCAGCTTGCCGTCCGGCGCCGTGAGGTAGGCGTCCAGCTGGATCCGCTGAGTGATCTTCTTCTGCTTTCCTTCTGCCATGGCGACGCACCTTATCGCAGAGCACGCGAGATAGGCGCGAACATCGTTAGATGACCGACGCAAAGAGATTCCTCATCGCAGGGTCGTGGAAGACGTCTGACGAGACCTTCGAGGTCAAAAGCCCGTACGACTCGTCCCTCGTAGCAACGGTTGCGGTTCCGTCCGCGGCCGATGTCGA
>JBHELU010000058.1:0-2680 GCA_046262955.1 Actinomycetota bacterium
CTGAGTGCGGAATCGGGATCCCTAGTCGGCCCTCAGCCCTAAAAAACATGAGGTCCACGGCGCGCTGCCCTAGCACCTTCGGCCCTCTACCGCTGCGGTCTAGGCTGTTGTCGTGAAGGCGAGCCTTCGAAACCCAGATCGCACCGTCGAGATATCCGGCCCCAAGCGCGTGGTCGATCTCCTTGCCGCGCTCGACATCCTGCCCGAGGCAGTACTGGTCATCAGAGACGCGACGCTTATGACCCGCGACGAAGAGCTGGACGATTCCGACGCGATCGAAGTACGACCGGTGTTGTCGGGAGGCGCTGAGGGTCCGCCGCCGAATAAGAGGCGCGATTGCGGCGAGTCAGCGGCGTCCGAAGGCAAGGACGACGAGCGAGGCGTACCAGAGGTACGTCGAGTCGAGGAGGACGCAGCCAGCGGCGTCGATGGCCGTTGGAATCGCCCGAGTTATTCGGTGGAGGGCCCTTAATGAAGTGCAAGGTGTGCAAAGACCATGCTGTCGTCGATATCCGCCGGCACAATGCAGCGTTCTGCGCGCCGCATTTCATCGATCACTTCCGCGGACAGATAACTCGAACGATCAAGCACTTCAAGATGTTCACGCCCAACGATCGCCTGCTGGTCGCGGTGTCGGGCGGCAAGGACTCCCTTGCCCTGTGGGACGTCTTGCTGGAGCTCGATTACGACGCCACGGGTTTCTATCTGGATCTCGGCATCGGCGGCTACTCGACTCGGTCCAAGGAGGCCTCGATCCGCTTCGCCGAGGCTAAGGGAGCCAAGCTGATCGTGCGCTCGCTCGAAGAAGAGCATGGTTACTCCGTCCCCGAGCTTGCCAAGCTGACTCGTCGGGTTGCGTGCTCCGGGTGCGGTCTCAACAAGCGCTACGAGTTCAACCGAGCCGCGCTCGAAGAGGGCTTCGACACGCTAGTGACGGGTCACAACCTCGACGACGAGGTCGCCACTCTGTTCTCGAACGTTCTTCACTGGAACGTGGACATGCTTGGAAGGCAGTCGCCCGTCTTGGAGGAGCGACTGATATCGGAAACGGATGCACGCGGTCGATTGGTTAGAAAGGTGAAACCTCTCGTGCGCGTTGCCGAACGAGAGACAGCGGCTTATGCCGTCATCAAGGGCATCGATTACGTCATCGAGGAATGCCCCATGGTTGAAGGGAACACCCTCAATCGCTACAAGGATGCGATCACGATGCTCGAGGAAACCTCTCCGGGCACGAAGCAGCAGATGTACTTCGGCTTCCTCGACCGCGCTGCGGCTCGCTTCCGCGACCCGACCGATGATGCAGTCGAGCTAGTCGGTTGCACGCAATGCGGAGGGCCCACCGTTGCTCATGAAGGCTCCGAGCCGATCTGCTCCTTCTGTCGGACGAAAGCGCTTGCTCATAAGAGGAAAAGCGAGCCGGCGCGGACGCGCGGGAAACGGTCGTGAGTGTCAGAGGGCCTTTCGAAGCAGGGGAGCGCGCTCTCTTGATCGACGGACGCGGGCGCCGCTACTTGGTCACCCTAGCGACCGGGCGAGAGTTCCATTCACATGTCGGTATCACGCGCCACGACGACATCATCGGAAGAGACGATGGAACGCTCGTGCAAACAACTGCGGGAACGAAGATGCAGGTCTTTCGTCCCACCATGCAGGACTACGTCCTGAAGATGAAGCGCGGTGCGCAAGTCGTCTATCCGAAGGACATCGGCCTGATCCTGATCGAAGCCGACGTGTATCCGGGCGCCACCGTGCTGGAGGCCGGCACCGGTTCGGGAGCCCTGACGATCGCCCTCGCGCGCGCGGTAGGGCCGGCCGGGAAGGTGATCTCCTACGACCTCCGCGAGGATTTCCACGCACGTGCCCGCTCGAACATCGAAGCGTTCCTCGGCAAAGTCCCCGACCACGTAGAGCTGCGGCTCGGCGACGTGACCGAAGGCGTCGCCGGGCGCGCGATCGATCGAGTCGTCCTCGACCTCCCGGAGCCGTGGCAGGTGGTGCCCGCCGCGCTCGAAGCGTTGCGGCCCGGCGGCATCTGGTGCTCGTACGTCCCCACCGTGGGACAGGTCTCCGAAACCGTCGAGGCCCTCCGGGGCGCCGGGTTCGGCGAGATCGCAACCCGGGAGGTTCTGGTACGAACATGGCATGTGGAGGGCCGAAGCGTCCGTCACGATCACCGGATGGTGGCGCACACCGGCTTCGTCTCCACGGCCCGGTTCCTGCCCGTCTGACCTCGGAGTCGATGCGTCGTTCACGACGCCTCCCGGGCGGGCGCGTACGGTCGGAAACTCGAACTCAGCGCCGGTATCGAGCGTGCCGATACTGGGGAAAAGCTCGTTGAACAAGCGCGGCGAGCGATCGCCTCGCCGCAGGGTCCGTCCGAGCGAAAGTGGGGCAGACGTGGGGTGCGGATCGAGGGTACCGAACCTCAACGGATACGGTCGCGAGCGCGCCTATAATCAGGTGCGCGTGACGACAGAGGGGGAGTGAGCGTCGTGCCAGCGTCCGAGTCCGAGAAGCGGATCGCTCAATATGAGCACGAGATCACCGAGCTCCGAACGCAATTGCGCTTCCTGGAAGAAGAAGCGCGACTGCTGAAGCGCCGGCAGCCGGAATCGCCTCGCCACACGAAGCTCGTCGAGGACAAGCTCGCCGAGACGCGCGCGCAGCTCGCGCACGC
>JBHELU010000059.1:0-3808 GCA_046262955.1 Actinomycetota bacterium
CGCCTTCGTCGTCGTAGCCGTAGGTGCCGAGCGCGCCGGGGATCGTTGCATCGGCCGTCACGTTCATGTGCTCGGAGCCGTAACGCAGACCACCAAGGTCGGGGATACCGACGAACGATGTTCCGGCAAACGCTGCTTCCATCCCGAGCACTCGGTCGAGCTCGGTGGGATGACCGACCGACTCGTGGACCTGCAGCATCACCTGATGGCCGTCGAGCACCACGGTCGTGGTCGTCGAAGGACACTCCTGCGCGGTCAACAGAGCGACGGCTTCCTCCGCGGTCTGCTGCGCATTGGCGGCCAGCTCCATCTCTTCGATCACTTCGTAACCGGCGGCCGCGAAATGCCCGCGGAACGAACCTGGGTACGAGCGCACCTGGATCTCGCCATCAGAGACGGCCGTCGCTTCGATCCCGCCTGCGGTATGGATCACCTGTTGATCGATGCGTGATCCCTCGCTCGAGAGGAACCACGTCTTCTGACGCAAGAGGTCCATCGAGCCGCGGGCAACGCGTACGCCGTCTACCTTCGCCATCTCGGTTGTCGCCGAGGTCAGCATCCCTACCCGGTCTTCGAGAGGGACCTCAAACGGGTCCTTCTCGAAATCCGAGCTCCACGAGTCGACGTGGACGGGCTCGGGGACCAGTTCGACGGGGGTGTTGCGGGCAACTGCGCTCGCCTGCGCGACTTCGACCGCGAGACGTGCGATCCGTGCTGCTTCGTCGTGCTCCAAGCTCGAGGACGCGGCGTAGCCCCACGCGCCGTTCGCCAGAACGCGGACGCCGAATCCAACCGAGTCCGAGCGATCGAGTGCCTCGATCTGGGAGGCGCGCACCGACAGGTTCTCGGTGCGCGTTTCGACGCCCCTTACGTCTGCATACCCGGCGCCCGCCGCAACGGCCGCGTCCAAGGCGGCTTCGAGGATCTCTTTCACGTGCGGGGAGGATAAATGAATCGGGTTGGGACCAGCCCAGAGTCACGCAAGGTTGGCGGAGCGCGGATAGGCGATCTCGGGATCCGTGATCACGTTGACGAGATAAGGCTCGCCCGAGTCGAAGGCTCTCTTCAGAGCCGGGGCTAGCTCTGCCGGGTCTTCGATCGTCTCGCCCTGACCCCCAAGTGCCACCATCACCTGGTCGTAGGGGATGCCCGGCCGGAGCTCCGCCGCTACGTCGTAGCCGTACAGCGCCTGCATCGGATGTTTCTCGAGGCCCCAGATCCCGTTGTTCCCGACCACACAGACCACCGGCAGCTTGTGGCGGACGAGGGTCTCGAGCTCCATGCCCGAGAACCCGAACGCACCGTCTCCATAAAGAAGGGCTATCTGGCGGTCGGGGTGAGCCAGACGAGCGGCCGCCGCATACCCGGGGCCCACGCCGAGGCACCCGAACGGCCCGGGATCGAGCCAGCTGCCCGGCTCGAAGCTCGGGACCTCACGTCCCGCGTAGCTGACGAAGTCGCCACCGTCGCCGATCACGACGGCATCGCGGTCGAGGAGTGGCACCAGCTCGCCGTACACCCGCATCGGATGGATCGGCTTGGAATCCGAACGAAGCTCAGATTGGATCTGGTCCCTCTTGTCGTCTTCTATCGAGCGGAGCTCTTCGACCCATGCTTTGGTGTCGAGGGAGCTGCCGAGCGAATCGCCGAGCGCAGAGAAAGTCGCTCCCAAGTCGGCCGCGATCGAACCGGCGAGGTCGACGTGACCGGCGATCAGATCTGGATGGTCGTCGAGGTGAACGACCTTGGCGCTCTCGAACTGACCGAACCCGAGCCGGAAGTCCATCGGCGTACCCGCAACGACGACTAGATCTGCTCCTTTGAATGCCTTCGAGCGAGCGCGCGCGAATGCGAGCCTGTGGTCCGCAGGGATGCAACCCCGGCCCTGTCCGTTGACGAACGTTGGCATCTCGCACGCCTCGACGAACGACAGCAAAGCTTTCTCGGCCCGATCCATGTACACGTTGCTTCCCGCGATCAGGATCGGTCGCTGCGCCTCGCGCAGCAGGTTGACCACCGTGTCGACGTCCGCGCTCTGTGGTTGGAGTGGAGCCGGGTAGTCGACCTGCGTTTCGTCGAGATCCATCATGTTGAACAGTGCGTCGAGGGGAAAGTCCAGGAACCGGGGGCCGCGCGGCGCGGTAAGCGTAGCGATCGCGGTTTCGATGACTCGCTCGGCGATGGGGCCGCCCGGCGCGACCGTGGCCGCGGGAGCGATGGGATCGACGAACGGCACGTGATCGATCTCTTGAAGCGAGCCTTGCCCCCATCTGAATTCAGGAGCACGGCCTCCAAGCGCGAGCAACGGTGCACGGTTGAACCTCGCTTGCGCGAGCGCGCTCATGGCATTCGTGATGCCGGGCCCTGCCGTGAGTGCCGCAACGCCGAGCGACCTAGTCAACCGCGCCCATCCCTCTGCCGCGAAAGTCGCGCTCTGCTCGTGTCGGAAGTCGACTATCGATATGCCCTCTTGATGACAGCCGTCGAGGATCGGAAAGATGTGACCGCCGGTCAGTGTGAAGAGATGCTGCACATCCAGCGCTTTGAGCGCGCGAGCGACCGCTTGTCCGCCGTGCCCTTGGTCTCCCACGAAAGGTAGTTATTACTCGCCGTCGTGGGCCCAGCGAGTTACGCCGGATTCCCCGATGGCCGCCGTCTCGCCCGAAGATCGGCGGATGACGTCATCGTCATCGGGATCGAGGTCGACCGCCTGTTCGGTACGAGCTTCGGAGTCCTCGAGGATCCTTCGAGCAGTCTTACGAGCGGTTTCGATGTCGGTCGCGCTGCCATCGTTGCCGGTGCCGCCGTGCAACAGCTTCTGAGCCAGCCGCTCAACCTTCTCGTCGAAGGCTTCGTCGTTGCTCGGCATCGCTTCCTCCTAGCTGAGGTTGTGGCAACTACTATGAGCGTTGGGGGTTCTAGATCGGATCGGTCAGTCGACCGTCCACGTATCTCCGGAGTCGAGAAGCTTAGCGAGGTCGCCGGGCCCCTGCGCATCGGCCGCCCGGCGCAGCTGGTCCTCCATCCCATCGCCATACGCCGGCCGTTGAACGTCCCGGAACACGCCCAGCGGCGTGGGACCGGTGGGATTGTCCGCGATCCTGGACAGAGCGAAGGCGAGGCTCGGATCCTCGCGGTGTTCGTCGTGCACCACGAGCTTGTCCTCGCCCACAGCCGCTACGTCGACGATCTCGATCCGGCCGTCCTTGGACATCGTGACGCCCTTCTCGTTATCCGGTCCAAAGCGGATCGGCTTGCCGTGCTCGAGATAGATGCGGTTGTGCGTACGGCCTTCCTTGGAGGTAAGAGCCACGAACGCGCCGTCGTTGAAGATGTTGCAGTTCTGGTAGATCTCGATGAGCGCCGACCCACGGTGCGCTGCAGCTCGACGGAGCATCTCGGGCAGGTGCTTGCGATCCACGTCGATCGAACGAGCGACGAAAGTAGTTTCGGTCCCCAGCGCGACCGAGACGGGATTGAAGGGATGCTCCAGCGACCCGAACGGCGTCGACTTGGTCACCTTCCCCTGCTCGGACGTCGGCGAGTACTGCCCTTTGGTCAATCCATAGATCTGGTTGTTGAACAGAAGGATCTTGAGGTTGACGTTGCGCCTGAGGGCATGGATGAAGTGGTTGCCGCCGATCGACAGTGCATCGCCGTCACCGGTCGCAACCCATACCTGCAGGTCCGGACGAGCAGTGGCAACACCGGTCGCGATCGCAGGCGCGCGGCCGTGGATCCCGTGCATCCCGTAGGTGTTCATGTAATACGGGAAACGGCTGGAACAACCGATGCCTGAGACCCACAC
>JBHELU010000060.1:0-3633 GCA_046262955.1 Actinomycetota bacterium
TCGCCTCACAGCTAGATAACAGTGATTCCTCTTGGATTGCGACACCGGCCGGAACGCACCGGCCTCTAACGGAGGTGTCGCATGCTTTCTCTACCGAGCGCCTACGTCTTTCGCGGACGAGAGGACGGTCAGACAACGGCCGAGTACGCACTGGTCTTGCTCGTCGCGGGGATAGTCGTCGGTGTATTTGCTGCGTTCGTCAAGTCGGGTGCCTTGACGCAGGTGTTCCATACGATCGTTTCCTCTCTGGTGCAGCGCGCGCAAGGCTAGTTGCAGATGTCCAATGAGCGGGGCCAGGCGACGCTAGAGCTCGCCCTGTGTCTTCCATTGGTCGCGTTCCTGCTTGCTGCACTTGTCGAGACCGGCGGGATCGTCTCGGATCAGATCCGACTGTGGCACGCAGCTCGCGATGCTGCTCGAACTGCGGTCGTTGATCGGGATGCATCGGACGTCGAGAACGCGGCCGAGGATGCAGGGCTTCATCCCCTGAAGGTGACGATCTCGCCGGCCCCGGCCCTTCGCGTCGCCGGACACCCTTTAACCGTTTCGCTTGCCTACCGGCCGGCCGCTCGATTACCTCTGGTGGGAGCGCTGTTCGACAACTTCACACTGAATGCGCGGGCAACGATGCGGATCGAAGTGCCATGACCCTCATCGTTGCCGCACTTTCGATCGCGTTGAGTGTCGGGCTTGGGGTATTCGAGCGCGATCTGGCATCCGCGTCTGCCTTGCACATGCGAGCGCAGTCGGCCGCCGACGCCTCTGCACTGGCCGCTGCGGCGGAGAGTGGGCCTTATGGACAAGATGACCCGCACGCCCAAGCCGCCGCGTATGCAGAAGACAACGGTGCAGCGCTGATCTCGTGTCTTTGCCCGGCCGGGGGAACCGCGGTGCAAGTGACCGTTGCCGTTGAGGGCATACGCGCTACGGCGCGCGCGATTCTGGACCCCACGAAGCTGATGGCTGCTTCGGGAGCGGCGGACGCGCACGGTCTGGATCCGAAGCTCGCCGATGCGCTCTCTCGTCTGCTCGGGGCAGCCGGGGGCCGGGTCACTTTGGTTTCCGGGTACCGGTCGCCGGCGGAACAACAACAACTCTGGGATGCAGCCGTCGCCAAGTACGGAAATCCCGAGATCGCCGACAACTGGGTCGCTCCACCCGGCGATTCCATGCATCAGCGTGGTCTCGCCGTTGACCTCGGGGGCGATCTCGAGCTCGCCGTGACGCTTGTCCACGACTTGAGGCTGCCTATGTGGTGCCCCCTTTCCAACGAGCCGTGGCATTTCGAGCTGGTCGGCTCGCGCGGCTGATTAAGGGCCCCAGCGGCATAGCAAGGGTCGCGCTTTCCATCGGGCGGCGGGCACCTAGGATGCGGCGCCTAGGTAAGGGGGAGCACCATCGACGAGACGGCGCCGCACCGCTTGGTCGAGGACCTCGAGGAAAAGATCCAAGCGATCGAGGTCGACTTTCACCGCGCGTACTGGGACTCGCAGATAGAGGCGAGCCCGGACAACGATCGACTTCGAGCAGAGCTCGAGCTAGAGCTGCGGAAGCTGAAGGGGGACAAGGAATCGCTCGACGCTATCGAGCGCGCCCTTCAGACAGAGATCCACGAGCCGGTCCTGCGTCGTCAGCTAGAAGTCTTGCAACTCTCGCTTACCGGGAATCAGATGGACGAGGCTCCTCGGGCTGCCCTTGTCGAGCTCTCGACTCAGGTCGAAAGTGAGTTTGCTGCGTACCGCCCCGAGATCGACGGCCGACGCTACAGCGACAACGAGCTCACAGAGATCCTCAAAGAGTCCGACGATCCGACGTTGCGCAAGGCCGTTTGGGAATCGTCGAAAGAGGTGGGGACCGTCGTCGCGAGCCGCGTTCTCGAGATCGTTCGCCTCCGAAATCAAGCAGCACGCGATCTTGGCTACGGCGACTTCTACCGGATGTCTCTTGCTCTGCAGGAGTTCGACGAGGAATGGCTATTCGGTGCCCTCGACGAGCTCGAGACTCTGACCGACGAACCTTTCCGTCGCTGGAAGTCGCGCCTCGACGACAAAGTGCGTGCGCGTTTCGGTGTCGAAGAGGTCTATCCGTGGCATTACGCAGACCCGTTCTTCCAGGCTCTGCCGCCGGACGGGAGCGTCAGCCTCGACCAACAGCTGTCGGGCGCCTCGGCAGCGGATCTGGCTCTTAGCACGTTCGCGCAGTGGGGGATCGACGTCTCGCGAATGCTCGAAGTCAGCGACATCTACCCCAAAGAGAACAAGTGCCAGCACGCGTTCTGCCTCGACATCGATCGCAGCGGAAAGGACGTTCGGGTTCTGGCCAACGTCGTCCCGGGAGAGCACTGGGTGGAAGTCATGCTCCACGAGACCGGACATGCCGCGTACGACATGTCGGTGTCTCCCGCCCTGCCTTATCTATTGCGCCGTGCTGTGCACACATTTGTTACTGAGGCGATCGCGATCTCTTCGGGAAGGCTCGCTAGGGATCCGGAATGGTTGGTGAAGATTGGCGGACTCGATCGGGCCGAGGTCGATTCGGTCTCGGAAGCCTTGGTCCATGCGACTGCCGCGCACAGCTTGTTGTTCGCTCGCTGGGGGTTGGTCATGACGCATTTCGAGCGGGCTCTGTACTCCGACCCCGAACAAGATCTAGACAACCTGTGGTGGGACCTCGTCGAACGTTTCCAACTGGCTCGGGTGCCGTCCGAGGTCAGAGAAGCGAAACCATCGGGCCGCTGGGCATCCAAGATCCACCTCGCCGTTGCGCCCGTCTATTACCACAACTACTTGTTGGGCGAGATGCTCGCGTCCCAGTTCCGCAACACGATCGAACGCGACTGCGGCAGCTTTGTTGCTAATCCCGACGCGGGTCGTTGGATGCTCGAGAAGGTTTTCGCAAGAGGAAACTCGGTGCGATGGGATCAGGTGATCGAAGACGCTACCGGTCGTCCGCTTTCGGCAAGCGATCTGGGCGACCAGCTGCAACGAGTCTGAGTTATTAGGCGGCGGGCCCTTAATCAGAGCGACGCGTTCTTTCTGAAGCGCGCGTAGATCGCAGACGCGCCCGACGATATGTAGACGACGCTCTCGGCCCCCACCATCCCGGTGGTGGCGGGGACGGTCACGACGCGGATGTGGCCGGGCTTCAACTGTGTCGCAAGGATCCCAAGCCGGAACATCTCGTCGGCGGGTAAATCGAAGCGTGTGTACTGGCGACCGGCAGCGATCCACTTGAACAGCTCTGCTGGGTTGTCTGCTGCCTGGCTCCGCAGCTTCTTGAGCATGTCCACCAGGAACGTTCCCTGGTTCGTGGTCCTGTCGAGGTCACCTTGAGGGAAGTCGTGCCGATCGCGCAAGAACGAAAGTGCCGCCAGTCCGTAGAGCTTGTGGTTCCCGGCACTCATTGAAGCTCCCGAACCGCTCGGGTCATTCAGGTCGATCGGGACGTGAACAGGGATCCCTCCGACACGTTTCAGGATCCCCACGAATCCTTGGAAGCCGGTCATCACCCAGTAGTCGATGTGGATCCCGGTCATTTGCTCCAGCGTCGTGGCGACGAGCTCGGGCCCTCCATCCTGGAGCGTCTCGTTGATCTTGGCCGAGCCATGCCCGGGGATGTCGATCCACGAGTCGC
>JBHELU010000061.1:0-5889 GCA_046262955.1 Actinomycetota bacterium
TGGTAGGCGTCGCCTTCGTAAAGCTCGACGCACGCAACCAACGGCATCCCGCATGAGCCTCCAGGCACCGAAGTCTCTTCGCGCTGACACCTGCCGCGCTCGAGCCCCGCCTGCTTGCGGCGCTGCTCGGACCACTGCGACCACCAGGTCGCCGTCAGGATCAGTGACAGCAGCAGGACCGGCATGTTCAGGGCGGCCATGACCGCAAGCCTCATACGCGAAAGCGTCGCGCCCCGAGGGACGCGACGCAATCCAGCCCGATGACGGACCCGCGCTTTTACAAACCTGCGTTAGTCGTGCAGACGTGGGCACCCTTGCGCTGGACCGACACGAAAGTGCCCGGATCGGCCCCGGGAGCCTGGTTCGCTACCGTTGGCCAAGTGATCGTCAGGGTGCACTTGGCACCCAGAGTGATTCCCCAAACGTCCGTCGAGCGGTTGCACGTGAAACCGTTCACAACTCCCGAGACCGGGTTGCCGCTCGAGCATGCGCCCATGAGCTGGCTGGCGGTACCGGTGTAGGTCGGGACCGCGGACACCCGCACCGTGCGGAATGACGGGTGCAAAGTGGTTCCGTTGAGTGTCTGCGAAACGGTCGTGTTCCAGATCGGAGCGTCCTTGCCCTGCGCCACTCCGTGGAAGTAAGCGATGTCGAGCTTGCCGGGGTCGCCGGCAACGATGTGCGGAAGGATGTTTCCTGCTCCGCCGGTCGGCGCGACCGTCACCGGATTCGACCAGCACTTGTTCGACGCATCGGTGCACGTCTCGAGCTTCTTACCGCTGATCCAGCGGTACTTGATCGCAGCTCCGTCGTAGTCCGGGTACGCCTTCGGCGACTCCGGATACACGACGTAAATGTTGCCCTTGTTGTCGATGGCTCCCGGAGCAAGCTGCATGCCAACGATGTTGCCCTTTGCGCTGTCGTCGACGGCGAGGTGATCGGTCCACGTGAGACCGCCATCTGTCGATGATGCCACCCAGACCTCTGTAGCCCCGACGATGTTTGCTTCGGCCGGTTGCGCACCGCAACCACCTGCGACCGAATGGCGCGTGCCCCAAACGGCATAGATCTCGCCGGTCTTCTTGTTGGTGAATATGTCGGAAGGACCACCCGAGTCGGCGCACTGAAGATCGGCGTAAGCCGTTGGCCCCATCGGTCCAGCCTGCGGACCGGTGATGGGAACGGGAGGCGCGAACGTCGCACCAGAGTCGGTCGACTGCTGCACCCACATCTGATGTTGAGCCTCACCCGACGCCAGGTTGTGGAACAGCTGATAGACGTCGTAATCGCCGGTGGATGCATCCTTAGGACCAACCGCCATCCACTGTCGGTCGGTGTCGCCGAGCTCTGAGCCGGTCGAGGCCGTCCAGGACTTGCCACCGTCGTCCGTGTACGCGACTCGGAAGTTGATCCCGTCGAAGTCGAGTTCGCTCGCGATGATGCGTCCGGTAGGAATAGTCACGATGTCGGTGTCGATCGTCGCGCTCTGCTGCCCGACGGGGTTCGCCTTGGTAAGCGTCCATTTCGAGCCATCTTGATTGGATTCGTAAACGATCTCGTCGCCACCCGACGCGTTGTTCGTGACCAGCCACTGACGTCCGTGAACGTCGGTCGCAACGCGCGGCTCTGTGCCGCTTCCGGCACCTGTGAGTTTGATCGTCTGGAATGTCAACTTCGGGGGCCGCGCCGCCTCGGCGCCGCCACCCAGTGAAGCAAGCGCTATCGAAGCAACGCACAGCGCCGCCACCGCGAGCTTGGTAAACCTCATCTGACTAACTCCCTCCTCGTGGTCCGCCCACGGACCTGTTCAGAACCTATTCGCCGGTTTTCGGGATTTCCCTCGCGTAGGGGAGTCCCTTTGTCTTGCCTAGGGGGCCGGGCGGGTGACAGACTTTGCCACACCCCCGCCGGCGCGGGGTCGTCCACGGTCCTCCCGCTGCGGGGGATCGCTTAGTTCTAGAGGGGGGCTCGAGCTTGAAGACACGCTGGATAGCCGCCGCGACCGCGGCCGTCTTGGTACTTGGAATGCATATCCCGGCCTCGTCGGCGACTTCCGCAAATACGCCGATCGGCGTAAGAGATCACCGAAGCAAGCCCGGCCCCCGTTCCTTCACACCGGCCGTCGCCGCCATGCACCGCTTGAGCCGTTACTTCGTCGTGATGCGGACGCCGTCGGTAGTCGACCAGGAGTCAGCCGCTCGAGCGTCCGGTACTCGCCTACCCTCAACTACTCAACAGAGCGTGTACCGGACCGCAGAAGCCTCGCAAGCTCCTGCGATCGGCGAGGCCCGCGCGATGGGTGGCCAGGTCGTCTATCGCTACGGGGCCTTGATCAATGGGTTCTCGGCGCAACTGACGCCTTCCGCGGCCGAGGCTCTGGCCCATCGCCCAGACGTAGCGAAGGTCGAGCCCGTCGGGATCGTCACGTTGGCGAATTCAACGAGCGTTCCCTTCATCGGTGCTACCAAGGTGTGGCATCGGCTGGGGGTCAAAGGGCAGGGCATGACGGTTGCCGACGTCGACACCGGCATCGACTACACACATAAGGACTTTGGGGGGCCGGGAACTCTCAAGGCGTACCGACGGAACGACCCTCGTTACATCGAGCCGGGCACTTTCCCCACAAAAAAGGTCATCGGTGGATACGACCTGGTCGGCGACAACTACGACGTTTTGGATGACGATCCGAGCAACGACATCCCACGGCCCGATCCCGATCCGCTCGACTTCGATGGGCACGGCACGCACACCGCAGGCACTTGTTGTGGGAACGGAGTACCGGGCAAGGTCGGGCCCGGAGTGGCACCGAAATCCAAGATCTATTCCTTCAAGGTGTGGGATGAAGGCAACTCGACCGACGACGTCCTGGTCGCAGGCTACGAACGCGCGGTGGACCCGAACCAGGATGGCAGCACGCGGGACCACGTCGACGTTCTGACTTTCTCGGGCGGTGTCGATTACGGGACGCAGAGCTCAACGGAAGCTCGCGCCGCGGAACAAGTTGTGAAGACCGGCACCGTCTTCGTCGCTGCTGCCGGCAACGACGGCAATCAAGCTGCCGGCGGAAGTGCGTACGACCTTGGAACGCCCGCAGCGGCCCCCGATGTGATCGCAGTCGGCGCGTCGGTCGACGAGTTCGACGCGCAAACGATCACGGTGAAAAAGCCGGCCGGAATAACGAACTTCCCCGATCACGGCGTGATCGTCCATCAAGGCTGGTCGGCTCCGATGCCTTGGGCGCTGACCGATGACGTGATCGATGCGCGTGCGGTCGACCCACCGGCGGATCCGCAAGGAACGCCTGCTGCGTCGGATCAACAGTTGTGCAGCCCTGTCTCCGGCCAGCCGTTCGCAGGAAAGATCGCTCTCGTCTTCAAGGGACCGGCGTCGGACGGGGATTGTTTGGCCGACGACAAAGTCCTCAACGCGCAGAACGCTGGGGCCGTCGCGGTCTTGCTGTGGTCGGGCTTCGCGGGACCGGCAAGCCAGTTCTCACCTGGGAACTCCTTCTCTCAGGTGACGATCCCTGCGTTCGCGATCAGCACTGCCGATGGAGGGCTGCTGGCTGATGCGGTTAGCCCCAACGCGCCGAGCTCTTACAACTCCCAGAACCTGAACGTGACTTTCAATAAGAAGAGGACCGCGATCCCTGGGTACCCGGACCGGATCGTCGATTTCTCGTCCGAGGGCCCCGCGCGAGTGACCAACCTGATGAAGCCCGACATCGTCGCACCGGGATTCGACATCACGTCGGCAGGCGCGGGGACCGGAACCGGATCGCTAACCGAATCCGGAACATCGATGGCCACCCCCCATGTGTCGGGAGTTGCAGTTCTGTTGAGGCAGATCCATCCGAAGTGGTCTCCCAACGCGATCAAAGCGCTCCTCATGAATCAAGCGAAGCGGCGCGGAATCAAAGACATCAATGGGGCAGGACCGGTTCCTGCGACGGTGCAAGGTGCAGGCCGGGTTCAAGCCGCGCAGTCGGCGTTCGCCGATTCACTGGCGTCCCCCGGCAGCCTGTCGTTCGGCTTGAGGCGCGTCCCACATGGGATCACGCTCACCCACAGGTTCGTGATCCGCAACCTCAGTCATGGGCGCCGGCATTACGTCGTAACGGCGCACGATCGCTACTCCGACTATCCAAGTGCCGTGGCTTCGGCCCAGCTGATGTTCCCGGAAAGCGAGTTCACCGGCTCGCGCGCGTCGTTCAGTCTCCGTCCCGAGCATCGTCAGAAGATGAAGGTGCAGCTGACCGTCGACCCTTCGGCGATCGGAGTGAACGGTCAGCTTTTCAGTTGGTACGCGTTCCTCGGCAACACCGATGGATTGATCCAGATAAAAGAGACGGGCGGGAAGCACGGCGACTCCTTCGGCGTACCGTGGCATGTGGTTCCCGGGACGGCGTCGGACGATTCCGTCACATCCCATGAGCTCGACGTCGCGATGGGTGCGAACTCGTTCGGGATAACCAACGCCGGCGAGGGCACGAGCGAAGCCGACATCTACCAGCTCGGTGCAGTCGCCGACAACGACGGAAGTCACAACGAAGAAGACCTCACCGCGATCGGGGCCCGGTCCTTCACGGGCTCGTCCATCGACGGCAGCGCGTCCGGTTTGCCTTCGGGCACCGATCATCTGCTTGGGCTCAGCTGGCCCGATTTCGTTTCGAATGTCGACCCCATCACGGAACCGATCGAATTCGGCGCCAGCACCTATTCGCTCCACAACACGACCGAGACGATGGAAGTCGATGTCGCCATCGATTCCGGAGCCGATGGGGTGTTCGCAGATCCAACGCTGAAAGCCGACTACTTGTTGGTCAAAACCCCACTGTCCGGTGACGTGTGTTTTTACGACCTATCTCAGGCATCGCCGTTCGATCAATGCGCCAAGACGTACTCACAGGACTACGCCTATTACAACTCTGCCGTTATTGGGCTTCCGGTGAACGCGACCGATGTCGGGCTTTCGAATTCCAGGCACACGCTTGCCTACTCGATGACGGCTTGCACCGGACGCTTCTCCGGTGACGTCCCTGCGCAGTTCTGCGACACGCTTGGTCAGATAGATCCTGCAACCGGCACGTACGACGCGAAGTTGAACGTTACGAACCCGGCCCTCGTGACCTCGGTCTTGACGTGCGGAGGATTCTTCGGAGGAGCGGATTGCTCCGGAGCACACTCGGTCACGGTGACGCGAGGTTCCGCCACAGCCGGCGACCGATCGGCGCTCTTAGTGCTGTTCCCGAACAACAGCCCGCGACACAGTCACGCGATAGTCGCCACGAAATAGACAGACACGAGCAGAGAAACAAAAGGACCCGGGATTGCCCCGGGCCCTTTTTCTTTGTCAGAGAGCTGTGCGGTTACGGCTTGCCGTTCCCGTCGGAGTCGATGACCGCGACCCACGTCTGCTGGTGGTGGATCTTGGGCGGGAAGACCGCCGTTGCCCCGGCGTATGGGGAGTACGCGATGCACCGAGTGATGTACGTCCACGACCCCGCAGCCACCATCTGGTTGTAGTCCCCGAAGAACGCGCCTCCACGAGAGTAAGCGGCGAAGCGAACGTCGGACCGCTGACGATTCAGGATGAGCGGCTTGCTCCACGTCTTGCCCTGGTTCGTCGACTGCTGGTAGTAGGTCCGTACGAACGGGCTGAAGTCGGATTCGTTCGCGCCTTCCCTACGCACCAGGTAACCGATGCGCACGCTCCCGTCGGGTCCGACCGCCAACATCGGGTTGTAGTGGTCTTTGCGACCCCCACCTTTTCCGGGATTCACCTTTTTCGCCGGGCTCCACGTGATCCCGCCGTCGTCAGACCAGGAGATTGCGATGTCGTTCTCGGGCGATGCGTTCGGTGATTGCTTCCGCCAGCGAGCGTCTTCCC
>JBHELU010000062.1:0-5731 GCA_046262955.1 Actinomycetota bacterium
CCCATGGACCTCGTGAACGACCGCATCTCCCTCGAGAAGATCCAGCGGCCCCTCGGTAGCTTTGCGCCGAGCGGTGATCCTCCGGCGCGCGGCCCCCGAACGGCGCCCGGTTATGTCGGATTCCGCAACGAGAGCGAGCCGGGCCCACGGAAGAACGAAGCCCCGGCCCAGCTCGGCAACGACTATCTGTCCGTGGTTCGGCTTTGTCGGCTCATTTAGGTCGTCGACCACGTCGAAGACCAGCCCCAGCGACGCAAGGTTTCGCTTCAGCGTTTGAGCCGCATCGGGAAGCGACGCTGCGATCACCGCGCGGAAGCCCCGTTGCATCAGCGCCGACAATCGCTCGGCGAGCTCCTGTGGTTTTCCTGCGGCCGACGTCCATGTCTCGACCGCCAGATCGCCGCCCTCCGTTGCCTCGACGAAGCTGGACATGAAGACGACGTTGTCGACCGGTTTCAGAGCCTCGTCCAATGCCGCGTAGTGCCGGTCGGATATACCGGCCGAACTGACCCACTCGTCGACCTGCTCGATCACCTCGTCGGCGCGATCGCGCACGCGACGGGGCTCTATGACCACCGCCGGAGATCCCGGCGGGAGCAAGGAAGCGAGCGGCACGAGACCCCCCGTCAGCACGGGCAGAAGGCGTTCGGCCCCCGGCTCGATCACGCCCTCGGCGAGCTGCGCGAGGACGGGATCGTCGTTCTTCTGAGCAAGCTCTGCCGCCCGGCCCACCGTGAAATCGTCGGCGCGCAGTTCCCGGCACGGTGCAATCTCGACGATGTCGAGCTCTTCCAGACTGCGCTGCGACGCAAGAGCGAACTGGCGAAGAGACGAGATCTCGTCTCCCCACAGCTCTGCTCGCACCGGCCGTTCGGCGGCCGGGGGAAAGACGTCCAGGATCCCGCCTCGGATCGCGAACTCACCGCGTCGTTCGACGATGTAGTTCCGCTCGTACCCCGCAGCAACAAGACGTGCAGCTACTTCGTCCAGCTCGATGGAAGCGCCCGCCCGCAACTCGACGACGTCCGTTTCGCGTGGCGACGCCACGAGTTGGGTGGTCCCCTGCGCCGTGGCGATCACTACGAGCGACTCACCGCGGCCCAAGCGGGCAAGCACGTCGAGGCGCCGGCCCATCGTTTCGACGGAGGGAGAGAGTGGTTCGCCGGGGAGCACCTCCCATCCCGGGAAGACTTCGGCCCCATCCCGACCGAGGAAGGCTTGGACATCGCGCGCCAGATGTTCCGCTTCCTCCGAGCGCGCGGTGACGGCAAGCACCGGTCGCTGGAGTCGCCGCACGAGAGCCGCGAGAAGGAACGGTTTTGCGGGATCCGGAACCGTCACCGCGCGGCCCGACTGCTCGAGGTCCAGGATGTTCTCTTCGGGGATGAGATCCAGTAACGAGGTGAGCGCGCTCACGAGCTCACTCCTCCGTCAACCGCGTGTTGATCTCGTTCATCGCGCGCTCTGCCCCGACCGTCACTATCCGTTCCGCTGCGTCGGCCGCCGTACCGACCAGAAACGGAAGTTCCTTCCGCTGCGCTGCGGAGAATCCGGCGAGAACGTGATCGACGGCATCCCTTCCCCTAGGTCTGCCCACTCCGATACGCACGCGGAGGAAATCCTTCGTGCTCAGGTGATTAACGATCGAACCGAGGCCGTTGTGTCCTGCAGTGCCCCCGCCGTCCTTGATCCGAACCTCGCCGAACGGCACGTCCATCTCGTCGTGCAGAACGATCAGGTTCTCGGGTTTCGCCTTGTACCAATCCATCAGCGCGCGCACCGGACGACCCGATTCGTTCATGTAAGAAGTGGGCCGCGCCAGCACGACGCGCGAGCCGTCGAGCGTCGTTTCTGCCACCAGGCATCCGCTTTTGTGGCGCTTCAACGTCGCGTGGTGACGAGAGGCCATCTCCTGCAGGGCCATCGCTCCGGCGTTGTGACGTGTGGACTCGTAGTCGGATCCGGGGTTGCCCAGACCTACGAGGACCCACCGATCGCCGCCGGAGCCTCTATCGAGATCGGACCTTCTGAATAGCGGCACCTGCTGGGGAGCTACGCGTCGGCTTCGGCAGATCCATCCGCAGACGCCTCGGGCTGCTCTTCGGCCGGAGCACCTTCTTCGCCCTCTGGTGCCGCTTCTGCTTCGGCGCCCTCTTCCGGAGCCTCGGCAGTAGCAGCGACATCCGCCTCCATCGCTTCGAGCTCGGCTTCCGAGATCGGCGCCGCCACGCTGGCAACGATCGAATCCGGGTCGTCGAGGATCTGGAACTTCGCGTTCGACGCGATGTCGGAGACGCGCAGCGCGTCGCCGATGTTGAGTGCGGAGATGTCGACCTCGACGGCCTGCGGCACCTCGGTAGCGAGCGACCTGACGTGCAGCTGGAACAACGGGTGCTCGAGCACACCGCCTTCCTTCACGCCCGCCGAGTCCCCGACTAGGTGAACCGGGACTTCCACCTCGACCTCTTGCGTTCGGTCGACCTTCACGAAGTCCGCGTGCAGCAAGGTGCCTCGCACTGGGTCCCGCTGGAGCTCTCGGGTCAGAGCGAGAGTGGACCCACCCTCGAATTCGATATTGAGAAGAACGTTCATCCCCGCATCGGTTTTCAGGGCGGTGACGAACTCACGTCGATCTACGGAGATGGCGACCGGATCCATGCCCAGCCCGTAGACGATCGCGGGCACCCGGCCCTCGGCCCGAGCGCGGCGCGCCGGGCCCTTGCCGGGCTCGGCACGAACTTCTGCCTTCAGCTGTATCTCAGCCATGAAGAGACCTCCGTATCAGAAATGGAGTTCGCCTCGGCCACTAGGTATCCCAATGGGGGCGAGCAGAGATTGTAGTCGACCAGCCGACCCCGTTGGCTAGGGCTGGTTCTCGCCGTGGAATAGCTCGGAGACCGACAGCTCCTCGAATACCGACTTGATCGTTCGAGCGATCGTCGGAGCGATCGACAGCACCGCGATCTTGTCGATCTCTTTCTCGGGAGGCAGGGGAAGCGTGTCGGTGACGACGAGCTCTGCCAGGGCGGAATTCTTCAGCCTGTCGATAGCCGGGCCGGACAGGATCGCGTGGGTCGCGGCGGCTTTGACCTCGGAAGCGCCGGCCGCCAGCAATGAGTCGACACCGTGACACAGCGTTCCCGCAGTGTCGATCATGTCGTCGACCACGATGCACACCTTGCCGTCGACCTCGCCGTTGACGGCAAGGGTCTCGGACTCGTTCCGTAGGTCCCGGCGGCGTCTCTTGTAGAGGAACGCCAGCGATCCATGCAGGTCGTTGAACTGCCCCAGGTAGTTGACCCACTTCTCGGCTAAGCGGACCCCGCCCGAGTCTGGTGACACGATCACGAAATCGTCGTCCAGAGTCTCGGCGAAATGGTCGGCCAGCAGCGGCAGCGCCGTCAGGTGGTCGAAGGGCACGTCGAAGAACCCCTGTATCTGACCGGTGTGGAGGTCGACGGACACCATCCTGTCAACGCCGGCGGCTTCGTACAGGTCGGCCATCAGCTTCGCGGTGATGGGCTCGCGCCCTCGAGCTTTCCTGTCCTGCCGCGAGTAGGGATACAGAGGGCACACCGCGGTGATCCTCTTCGCAGAGGCACGCTTGAGCGCGTCGATCATGATCAATTGCTGAATGACGTTGTGATCGACGGGGTCGTCCATGCTCTGGATCACGAAGGCGTCGCAGCCGCGGACAGATTCGCCGAAGCGCGCGTAGCTCTCGGAGTTCGCGAAAGTTTCGATCTCGACCTGGCCGAGCTTCATGCCGAGCTCTCCAGCAACCTCCTGAGCGAGCCGCCGGTTGGCGGTGCCGGAGAAGATCATCAAGCGTTTGTGAGTCGGCAGCTGCACCTCAACGCTCCGTTCTAGTCGAGTGCTCTATCGGACCGAGGCCAAGCCTATTGTCGCGGCTCGGAGGTGCCCTCGTCATCTCTCGCTTTCCGATCCATCTTGTTGCCTTTTCCGCTGAGGACGCGAGCCGGAACTCCGACGGCAAGGGAATCGTCGGGAACGTCTTTGTTGACCACGGAGCCGGCTCCCGTTGCAGCGCGACTGCCGATGTGCACCGGCGCAACGAGCATGGTGTCCGATCCGATGTAAGCGTCGTCGTCGATGACGGTTTCGTGCTTTTCCGTCCCGTCCCAGTTGCAAGTGATGGTCCCGGCCCCCACGTTCACACCACGCCCGATCGTTGCATCGCCGAGGTACGCGAGATGGTTGGCCTTGCTGTCTTCGCCGAGCACGGTCTGCTTCGTTTCGACGAAAGTCCCCACGCGGGAGCCGCGCGCGAGGTTGGTTCCGGGTCGCAAAGACGCGAACGGCCCCACAGATGCCTCGGGGCCGATGTGCGATCCGCGGACCACCGCAAAAGAAACGGAGGCTCCCTTTTCGATCGTCGAGTCGACGATGCGAGCTTGAGGGCCGATCTCGGCACCTTCGCCGATATGGGTGTCTCCCTCGAGGAACGTGAACGGTTGGATCGTGGCGTCTTTTCCGATCGTCACAGTCGCGTCGATGTAAGTGACGCTCGGATCCACGATGGTGACGCCCGAATCCATCCACCGTGCACAGATCCGCTCGCGCACGAGTGCTCCCGCAGCGGCGAGTTGCGCGCGGGAATTCACTCCCGCGGTCTCGTCTTCGTTCGTCGTCACTGTCGCAAGCTTCGCACCCCTGCCGGCCAAAAGCCCCACGACGTCGGTCAAGTAGTACTCGGATTGCGCGTTGTCCTTCTCGACCTCGTCCAGGCATTCGACAAGCGCGCGCCGGTCAAAGATGTAAACGCCTGCGTTGATCTCGTCGATGGCGCGTTGATCCAGAGTGGCATCTCGCTCTTCGACGATGCCGACCATCTCTCCATTGTCGTTTCGAGTGATCCTCCCGTAGCCATATGGGCTTGACACCTGTGCGGTGAGAACCGTCGCGGCGGCACCCGATCTTTCATGTTCGTCGACCAAGGATCCGAGGGTCGCGCTCTCGAGCAGAGGCGTATCTCCGGGAACGACCAGGATGGACTTAGCCTCTTGCACCGTCGACAGCCCAACCCTCACGGCGTCGGCCGTCCCGCTCGGCGGGTCCTGGACCGCGAAAGTCAATCCGGCCGAAGGTTCGATCGCAGCGCGGATCTCGTCCACCCTCATAGAGGTGACGACCGTCACCCCATCGAGATCGAGTGTCTCCAAAGCGTCGAGCACGTGACGCAGAAGCGGTTTGCCCGCAGCCAGATGAATGACTTTGGGCTTGGAAGACAGCAGGCGCTTGCCCTCGCCTGCGGCCAGGACTATGGCGCCAACGCCTGAGGCCACTCTCTCTCCTCGCATCGGTTCCGAACTTGCAGCAAAGCTGCCCCGCCAGGATTCGAACCTGGACTTAGGGAACCAAAATCCCTCGGGCTGCCACTTACCCCACGGGGCAACAAGCCACGGGCATAGTAGAGGTCACAACCCACCCTCCCAGTGCCCGGCGATCCCACACGGCTCCGTCCAGAGTCCCACGCTCAGTCCTAGTTGAGCCGGGTTATGCACTCCGAACGCGACGAGACGACCTTCACCTGATCGAAGACGCTCGAGAGCCGCGCCGCGGCCGCATCCGCGCCGCCTTCAGAATCTGCGAGTCCGGCGATCGTGGGGCCGGAGCCCGACATGCACGCGCCCAGAACGCCGGCTTCGAGCATCGCTTGTTTCAATTGCCTGAGCTCCGGTCGGAGGGTAAAGGCCGCTTCCTCTAGATC
>JBHELU010000063.1:0-11449 GCA_046262955.1 Actinomycetota bacterium
CGACGTCGATCCCCTCTTGGAACAGGCCCCCGCCGTTGTCCCGAAGATCAAGCACGATCCCTTTGGCGCCCCCGTCGACGAGCGACTGCACCTTCTTACGAACCTGATCTGCCCCGCCCTTGGAAAACTCGAAGAGCCGGACGTATCCCAGCTGGCCATCCGCGATCGAATGCGATCGCACTACCGGGAGCGAGATGGTCTGCCGGGTGATCGTGAAGTTCAAGAAAGAACCAGACCTAGCGATGCCCAGAGCTACATCGGAGCCGGCCGGCCCCTTGATCTCAGCGACGGCCTGATCGGAGGTCAGGTTCTTCACGTCTTTGCCGTCGATCGAACGAATGATGTCGCCGCGCTTCAGGCCCGCGTGGTCGGCCGGCGTCGAAGGAAGGACCGACACGATCGTCAGACCGGGATCCTCCTGCTTGAGCCACACACCGATACCGGAGAACTCGCCGGTGGTGAGTTGCTCGAAGTCCTTGAAGCTTTGAGGCGAGAAATAGAACGCATAGGGGTCCCCGTTCTTCTTGAGCAACGAGACCATCCCTTTGATCGCGGCCTGTGTGAGCGCGTCGGGGTCGGGCGGCTTCACGGCCGACGAGCGGATCGTGCTGTAAGCCTGATCGATCAGCGAGGTGCCGGTCGAGCCGCCACCGACTAGTGGGATCGTGACGTCGGTTCGCCTTCCGAGTGCCACTCCCGCGGCGAACGTCACCGTTGCGATCAAGAAGACGGCGAGCGTTACAACCAGGACTTTCTGCCAGCGCTCCACGTCAGAAAGGGTAGATGGTCGGGAAGCTTCAGAGGTAAGGCATCGGGTCGACGGGCGTTCCGTTGACTCGGACCTCGAAGTGGAGATGGGGGCCTGTGCAAAGCCCTGTGCAGCCGACCTTTCCGATGATCTCCCCTGTGGTCACTCTTTGACCCACAGTCACGTCGATCTCCGATTGATGCCCGTACCCGGTAGCCAGCGAGCCGCCGTGGTCGATCAACGTGTAGTTGCCGTAGCCACTCGCGTACCCTGCAAAGACGACAACTCCATCGCCGGCAGCCTGGATCGGCGTGCCGTACGGGACTCCGATATCGATCCCGGGATGCAACTCCCTCGAGTGAGTGATCGGATTGATCCGCCACCCGAATGGTGACGTGATCGGGCCGTTAGCCGGCCAGATAAACGTTTCATTCCCGGCGGGTGTGACCGACGATGAGCCGCCACTTAGGAGAGCCTCGAAACGTTGCGATTGCTGCTCGAGCTCGGCTTCTGCTTTGCGAAGTCGATCGACGTGGGCACGGATGTTGCCGAGCAGATCCTGCTTTTTCTGAATGAGTGCGTCGCGGTCGGCGAGCTCCTGAGCACGCTCGTTCCGGACGGAAACCAGAGAAGATTTGGCGTTCTCGAGTCGCAGTCTTGCATCTGCGATCTCACTTTCTCGGTGCGCAACCAAGGTCCGCTGAGCGTCGAGCTTGGCGCGCAAGGTATCGATCTTGTCTATCAGCTGCGCATTGGCATTTGCAGCGGAGTCGAAGTACGCGCTGCGTTGCACGAGGTCTGCGAAGGATTGCGAGGACAACAATCCGTCGACCTCGACGTTCGGCCCCGCTTCGTAAGCAGCGACCGCACGAGTCACGAAGTTGTTGCGCTGATGCTCGAGTCGCGCAAGAACGTTCTGCAAGCGGAGCGTCAGAGCGGCCATCTTCTTCTGGGCCTCAGCGAGACGCCCCTGGACCTTGGCGATATGCGAATCGAGGACATCGATCTTCTTGTCGAGAGCCTCGACCCGGACTTGGACGCGGGCTCGCTCTTTGTCGAGCTTGGATATCAGCCCGGAAACGCTGTCGCCTCGGGCTGCGACGGCGATGCTCCGCTGGTGAACCTTGGACTGCCGGCTGTGGATGTGCTGAAGCCGGCTTTGAGGGTCGGCCGCAGCCGGGATGACGAAGGCTGCCGTGCAGGCGAGCAGGGCTGCGATCGACGCGAAGAACAGGCGCGACGTTCCTCGTCGGTCCCGCACAGGTCTCACCCAGCCCATCTTAGTTAACAATTTTCACATCAGCAACATGAGTAACAGACAGCAAGTAGTGCCTATAAGGAGGTTCGGCCGCCTGGGGCGGCCTCTTTAGCGGCAGGGAGGGGTGATCAGACTTCGAGGAAGCGGCGCATAGCCATCGTCGAGCCGACCAGGCCCACGACGGCACCCACGCCCAGCAGCGAGAGCAGGATCCCGGTGACCTGGCCCCCGGTGAAATCGAAGACCGAGCCCAAGAACGGGACCGCTTCGCCGATGCGGTTGAACAGAAGTTGGTCGGCAAGTATCACCACGCCACCCGAGATCGCGGCCCCTACGAGCGCGGCAAACATGCCTTCCAACATGAACGGGATACGGATGAACCAGTTAGTTGCACCCACCAACTTCATGATCCCGATCTCTTCGCGCCGCGAATAGATCGCGAGTCTGATCGTGTTCGCGATCAGAGCAGCCGCGGCAATCATCAAAACGATCGCCATGAAGAAGGTGATCGTTCTTAAGAGAGCATTTACGTGAAGTAATCGCCGGATGATGTCACCGCCGAACTTCACGTTGTCTACGCCGGGCGCGCCGACGATCCGAGCCGCAACCGCTTGCGTGTATTTCGCATCCGTCAGCTTGATCCGCAGCGATGCAGGCAGGTCCGAGGGGGTAAGGATCTTGTAGAACTCTGGCTGGTTCTTGTACTCCGCCTTGAACTCTTCGTAAGCCTGTTGGTGCGAGACGTATGTGTAGTTGTCTACTTCGGGATAGGCCCCGATCTGGTTCTCGAGATCCTGTAGCTCGGTCGCCGTGATGTCTTGTCGCAGGAAGACCGAGATCTCGACTTTCGCTTCCCAGCTGGCCGTGACGTTACGAACGACGATCCCCAGGATCAGAGCGCCGGCAAGTAGCACCAACGAGATGGCGACGGTCGATACGGCCGCTAGGGACATCAGGAGGTTGCGCTTAAGGTTGGTGAAGGTCTCTGCGAAGAAATATGAGATCCGTCTCATGTGCCGACCCCGTAGATGCCGCGCGATTGGTCGCGTACGACATGACCTGCTTCGAGCTCGATCACGCGTCGACGCATCGAGTCCACGATCGCGTGGTCGTGTGTGGCCATCAATATCGTCGTCCCAGTCCGATTGATCCGGTCGAGTAGGCGCATGATGCCGACCGAAGTTGCGGGGTCGAGGTTTCCGGTCGGCTCGTCGGCGACCAGGATCAAAGGTCTATTGACGAACGCTCTCGCGATCGACACGCGCTGCTGCTCCCCCCCGGAAAGCTCATCGGGCCTGCGGTCGAGCTTCTCGCCCAGCCCCACCAGCTCGAGGATCTGAGGCACCTGCCTGTGTACCACCGATCGCGGCCGCCCGATGACCTCGAGACCGAACGCGACGTTTTCGAACACCGTCTTGTTGGGCAGCAGCTTGAAGTCCTGGAACACGCAGCCGACGTTCCTGCGTAGGTAAGGAACGCGCCAGCGCGGCAAGCTGTTGAGGTTCTTTCCCGCAACGAAGACGTCGCCCTTGGTCGGCTCCTCCTCCTTGGTGAGGAGCTTCAGGAAGGTGGATTTCCCGGAGCCCGACGGCCCGACCAGAAAGACGAACTCGCCCTTCTCGATTTCGATCGTGACGTCCTCGAGCGCGCTGATGCCGCCCTTGTATTCCTTGGAGATGTTGAGAGTGCGAATCATCGAGCCATCAGGCTAACCAACCTCACCCGGCGGAAGCCGCCATCCGATCGTAAAAGCGGTAGGGATGCTCCTCTGAATGTAACTCTTCGTATTCGTCCCACGCTCTCTGATAGGCAGCATGACCACGTTCGGTGATCTCAATCAGTGTTTCCGCAGGGAGCCCGACCACGCGAAGCCGCTTGGTCAGGGAGTTGAGCGAGAAGTCTGCGACCTCGTGGGGATCGATCCGTAGGTTAGGCGGTGACTCTTCGGGCCCGATCGCGAACTTGCGCTCGGGGGCCGCGACGATCCGGCAAGCCGGTTCCAGCAGTCTGAAGATCGCTGCCTCGACACGGTCCAACAGATCTCGATCCCTGATCCCCGCTTCCATCAGGGCGCGCACTCCGAAGTTCACGTGGCGAGACTCATCGCGAGCAACCGCGGTGAAGCCCGTGTAAAAGCCCGGGAGAATGCCCATCTCCCGGATGATGCCGAGCAGGTACTTCTGGCCCGTGAGTGCGAGCATCCCTTCGATCACGAGGTGGTAGGTGGTGATCCCCTCGACCCAGGCGCCGTAATCACCGGGGTTCTCTCTGACTTTCTCGGTGATGCCGACCAGGTCGCGATCGAAGATCGTACGGAAACCCCCAACGACCCTGTCTTTCAGAACGTCGAGGGCCGCGTGAAGACCTCCGGGGATCCCCACAACTTCGTCGAAGAAACGCGAGAAGAAAACAGAGTGACGGGCTTCGTCGAACAGCTGGGTGGAAAGAAAGATCCGAGAGCCTTCGTCGGGAGCCGCGTGAACAAGCGGGGACAAGGTGTCGGTTACTGCTTGCTCGCCGACGAAGAACAGCGTCATCGATCTCTGCAGCTCCGTCCGCATGCCTTCGAAGATGCCCGTCATGGAGGCCCACTGCTCGCGATCGGTCGAGAAATCGAGCTCTTGCGTCTGCCAGTTCTGGCGCTCCCATCGATCGTAGAGATCGAGCGGCGTGGGGCGTTGCCGAAGCAACCAGTCCATCTGCACGTAGACGTCGTCGATGTCGACCCGCCCAAGTCCCTCGAGCGTTGCGCCCTCGACGCGATCTACCTCTTCGGGAACTTCTTCTGCCGCTGCTCGCAATCGATCCATCTCGACCATGATTGCACCTCCCCGCGCCGTAATGACGTCGCTAGTGCCCGGCCGCCGCCTTCCTACGGAGCTCGGCCTCGACGAAATCGTCGATATCGCCGTCGAGTACCCCCTGCACGTTGCCTTTCTCGAGATCGGTCCGGTGATCTTTGACCATTTGGTAGGGATGCAACACATATGACCGAATCTGCGAGCCGAACCCGATCTCTCGTTTCTCACCTCGCAGAGCTTCGAGCTCTGCCTCGCGTTCCTCCCTGGCTCTTTGCGCCAGTCGCGAGGTAAGGATCTTCATCGCCACGGCTCGATTCTGCATCTGGGATCGTTCGTTCTGCACCGCGACCACGGTGCCGGTCGGCAAGTGCGTGATGCGAACCGCCGAGTCTGTGACGTTCACGTGCTGGCCCCCGGCCCCCGACGAGCGATAGGTGTCGATACGCAAATCATCTGGCGAGATGTCGATCTCGACGTCTCCTTCGACCTCGGGCGTGACGTCGACCGACGCGAACGACGTGTGTCGCCGCTTAGCGGCGTCGAACGGAGAGATACGCACCAAACGATGCACACCCCGTTCGGCCGAGAGCAGTCCGTAAGAGTGGCGTCCGGTGACGACAAAAGTGGCGCTCTTGAGCCCGGCTTCTTCGCCCTCGGTCGCCTCCAGCAGTTCGGCCGAGTACCCGCGCCGCTCGGCCCATCTCAGGTACATGCGAAGCAGCATCTCCGTCCAGTCCTGCGCATCGGTTCCGCCTTCGCCCGCATGCACTTCGAGGATCGCGGGGTTGTCGTCGAACTCCCCTCCGAGCAGGGCCTCGACTTCCAGCGAGGAAACGTCGCGCTCGAGCGATGACAGTTCATTTTGAGCTTCGGAGGCAGTTGCTTCGTCTTCTTCCGCATCCGCAAGTTCCCACAGCACCCGCGCATCCGAAGCCTTACGCGCGATGCGGTCGTAATTCGTAACGTCTTCGGAAAGGCGCGACAGCTCGGCCATAGTTCTTTGTGCCGTTGATTGGTCGTCCCAGAATCCGGGGGCCGCGGATCCGGCGCGCAGCTGCTCTAGACGCTCTCGCTTCGAATCGACGTCAAAGGTACTCCTTGATCTGAGCGAGTTTTCGATCGATCGAAGACAGTCGCTGAGTCAAATCGTCCATGGGACGGCGAGGCTACCAATGTCGCGAAGGGGGGTCACCCAGATGACGACACGGGTGTTGCGGTCCGTGGGCCGACAGTCAGCGAATCCAGCGACCGCAATACATTGCGTTTCAACTCGATATCCGTGTCGGCGATCCGGCCGACGACTATGTGGACGGTGAAGTAACGACTTCGCTCACGGAATTGGATGAGATAAGTCCTGACTCCTAGACACTCGAAGGGACCCTTCTCGAGTCCTAGGTGGAAGTGTGCCGGTCGGCGTGGGAAGTCACGTGGGCTTCCGGCTTCCTGCTCGAACAGGTAGAAGAACGCGCCGCCGAGCGGAACGGAGGTAAGCGCCTTGGTCGGTGCGCATCTCCCCCCCGTTGGGAAATCCCACGTTCCGATCGCGATCTCCGGGGCCGGGTCGATCGGCCCTGAGATTCCCGTGTCCCGATACGTCCACGAGCGAGGGGCGACGATCGCCAAGCCGTCTCTGGTGTCGGCGTGAACGATCCACGTGGGCGGAGGGACCGGGCAGTCCATCCATGATTCACATGATGGAGCGGCGGAGGGGCTTGAGTACGGCCCCCCGATGGGATGGCTGACCGGCCCTCCGGCATCCCCGACGATCGCCTTGATCCCGAGCGACGCACCGGCGATAGCAACGCCCAAGGCAAGGAACAAGCTCACCATGGTGGCAACGCGACGGACGTGCGTCCGCTTGATTGTCTCCGAAGGCATGGGACGCGGGTCCACCTCGGCGGCCATGTTGTGCAAGAAAGACTCGATATCAGTAGTCACGGTCGACCTCCGGTCTGAGCGCAGCGACGGCGCGCGAGATCAGCGACTTCACCGTTCCGATGGGGCAATCGAGAACGTCGGCGATCTGAGCTTCCGAAAGATCTTCGTAGTAACGAAGCACCAAGGCAGCGCGCTGGCGCGGATTGAGCTTCAAGAGCGCAGCTTTCATCTCCTCATACGTTTCGATGTCGCGGGATTGGACGGCCCTTTCGCGCACACCTCGCTCACGCTCCAGATAGGCACGTTCGATCCGCATGCGACGGAAATGCATTCGCGTCAGATTCACGACGGTCTTGCGCAGGTAGGCGTCGAAAGCATCGGGGTGCCGGAGGTCCTGCCATCTGCCGGCCAACTTGACGAAAGCGTCCTGAACCAGATCCTGTGCGAGCTCGCTATCTCCCGTCAGCAGATATGCGAGCTTGACCGCGCGCCGGCCGTGCAGCTCATAGAGCTCGGACAAACGACCCGGTCGTGCGATATCGGCCCCCCGACTTCGCTGAACATCGATGGCGCTCATCACTAGTCAAGATGCTCAATCCAGGGCTTTGGTTGCGGCGATCGCTGATCGCTCCCGCAAATATCGGGCGGTCGCAGGCCCCCTTCTTAATGAGCCCGGGGCTCGAGCGGGAGCACTATGCGCTCGCCCGGCCCGACGAATTCCCTCGCCACCAGGATCGTCGAGATCATGGCGGCGACGGATACGGCCCCCAGCAGCATGAACAGAACGATCAGCTGCACCTCCGCAGCCCGCGCCGCGGACGCTCCTCCCAATGCGGCTCCGACGAAAGCACCGGGTAACACGACGATGCCAACGTTCTTTGTGGCATCGATCGTTGGTATCAGTGCATTGGCGGCGGCTCGCCGCGTATACGGCCGCAGAGAGTCGCGGGCCGGAACGCCCAGCGCGAGCCTCGCTTCGACCTCGAGCACTTTGTCGGTTATCTCGTCACGAACTCGAGCGCCGGCGAGCGAGGTGGCCGTCATGCAGTTTCCAATGAGCATCCCAGCGATCGGAATGAAGAAGTCGGGGATGAAACGAAAGGCTCCCAATCCAAAGAGGATCACCAACGCGATCGCAGAAGCCACAGCGATCGACGTCAGGGCAACCAGGGCAGCATTCGGGATACCGGCCATCCGCCGCGTGCTGGTGAACGTCGCCGCGCCGAGCATCACGGGCAGAACTATCGCGGCCAACCAGAAGTGAGCGAAGACGGCTCCAAGGACGGCGGCCAGCAAAGAAAGCTGTATCAGCGCCCGAACGGCTGCTATGGCTAGATCCTTCTCGAGGCCGAGCCTCCGTCGGAACGACACGCCTATCGCGATCGCCACCAGGATCAGCGCGGTAGCAACGTGAAGAGCCATCAGGCCTCCCCCGGCCAGGCGTTCTCGATCTCGTCGACCGGTCCCGAAGCGATGATCCGACCGTCAACCAGTAACAGCGCGTGCGACGACACCCGCCGTGCTTGCTCGAGGTTGTGAGTGACGAGGACTAACGCCAGGTTCCGCTCCGCAAGCGAGACGATGAGGCTCTCGATCCGCGCAGCCGCATCCTTGTCCAACGCCGACGTCGGCTCGTCCATCAGGATCACTTCGGGCTCGCGGGTTAAAGCGCGGGCGATGCAAACTCGCTGCGCCTGGCCGACGGATAGAGCGACGGACTCTCGATCGAGGAAGGAGCCCGGTAGCCCCGCAACCGACAACGCGTCCGCGAGACGATCCTCGGCCACCTCCGTCAGCCCGTAAGCAAGATTCGCTCTCACTCCACCTTCGAACAACGCCGGCGTTTGAAAGATCATCCCGACTCGTTTTCGAACGGTTGTGGGATCGAGATTCTTAATGTCGCGCCCGTCGAGCAAGACGGAGCCTTCATCTGGATCTTCAAGGCGGTTGAAGCACCGCAACAAAGATGTCTTCCCTGCTCCGGAAGGACCGACGATCGCGGTAACTGATCCTCGGTAGAAGGTCGCGTCTATATCGAAGAGAACGGGGCGACCGCCGCGACTCAAGCTGATTCCACTGCCGACGAGCGTTGGTGAAACCGTGTCGATCACGCCAAAAGACTAGCGATGGACGCGGAAAAGGGGGCCGTAGCCCCCGTTTCTCATTTCCCGGCCCTACTTTTTAGATTCAGGAACTTTCCTTGCGCCGTGTCGCGAGCGCCACACCGAGAAGGATCAAGATCGTTGCAGCGGCCACGAACACGATGACGTTTGCTCCGGTGAATGCGAGCGGTGCTCCGGCTGTACCCGTTCGTCCCGACACAGCTGCTGCGGCTACTGCGGCGGGCGCCGTCCCTTTGACGACCCGCAACCCGAGAACGGCCGGTTTGCCGGCATTGCTTTGCGCTTGCGTTCCGGTCACGGTCTCGCCGCCCACCGCCTCGCTCGCGCCGGTCGAGGTCTCGTTCTCGGAACCAACCTCGGCCCCAGTCCCACACGAGCTTCCGCTCATCTCACCCTCGGTGCAAACCTCTTCGCCAGAAGCGGCCGTGTCCTCGCACTTCTTGGTTTGCCCCGGAGGCATGTTCTCGCTGGTGGATTCCGAGCAGGTGGAGTGGTCCGGCTTGGGGTGGTGACCACACCAGCCCTCGTTGTCGTCTTCGAAATCGTCGTCGTTGCCGCACCCGTTGTTTCCGTCTTGGTCGGCCTTGTCGACGCCGCCGGATCCGTTGGGCTTGTCCGGCCCCCCGTTCGAGCGGTCTGGGCCATTGCCGTCGTCGTCAGGATCGGATTCCGAATTCCCCTGATTTCCCGAGTTGCCGTGCTCGACCGAGCGGTCCTTACCCGACGGGTGCTGGTTATCGCCGGCGTCCGCCTGATTGTTGGGGGTGCCGCCGTCGTTCGTGTCGTTGTCTTCGGTGTACTGCGTCGAGCTCGAGGAGTCCGCATCTCCGTCGTGATCCGATGCTTTGTTCGATCCGTTCGCCGATCCAGAGTCGTGCTTGGCGTGGCCGTACGCGTGACCCTTGCCTGCCGCAAAAGCCATCGGAGCCCCATAGGCCACTCCCAGAACAACCACCACGATCGCTGCCGCCAGCAACCTTGCCCGATCTTCCATCCCTGCCCTCCTCACTCTGTGTGGCTTTGCCACAACCATCCGCAGTTGTGGTGATTTATGACCACGTTCTGCGGTCGTCAAACCACGTTGAGTAAGGTAATTAGGGAAAGGTTTCCAGAATCCTGCCGCTAATTGGAAGAAAGCGGAAAATTACAGGGGGTCGGCGCCGGGGCGCCCGTGGCACTGCTTGTATTTCTTGCCGCTGCCGCAGGGGCAGGGGCCATTTCGAGGGATCTTGTCGGAGCGAGCCTGGACGACTTCCACGCCCTCCTCCGCCGGAGGATGCCCATCCCCGTCGGCGTCCACGTTCTGAGATGCCGCTTGGAACTGGGCCATCGGGATCTCGCGTCGCTCTTGGCGCATCTGGGTCGGAGCGCGGCGCTCGTCTTCGTGAACGACTTCGACGTGGAAGATGTACCGAGCGAAGTCTTCCTTGATCGAGTCCTGCATCGTTTGGTACATGTCGAAGCCTTCTCGCTGGTACTCGACCAGCGGGTCGCGCTGCCCCATCGCGCGCAGGCCGATGCCCTCCTGCAAGTAGTCCATCTCGTACAGGTGCTCGCGCCACTTCCGGTCGAGCACCGACAGCAGGACCCTGCGCTCGAGCTCCCGCATCACCGGCTCGCCGTCAGGCCCGATGCCGAGCCCTGCCTCGCGACGGTCGTAGGCCTGCTGCGCGTCGGTCTTGAGCTCCTCGGCGAGGTACTCCGCCGACAGCGACTCGCGCTCCTGCTCCACGACCTCGAGCGGGATGCCGACCGGGTAGAGCGTCTTGAGCGCGGTCCACAGCTTCTCGAGGTCCCAGTCCTCCGGGTAGCCCTCAGCGCACTCGGCGTACACGTAGCTCTCGACGACCTCATCGAGCATGGCCCGGATCTGCTCGTGCAGGTCGGCCCCGGACAGGACCTTGCGCCGCTCGTCGTAGATGACCGTGCGCTGGCGGTTCAGCACCTCGTCGTACTTGAGCACGTTCTTGCGGATCTCGAAGTTCTGCTGCTCCACCTGGGTCTGCGCGGAGCGGATCGCGTTGGAGACCATCCGCGACTCGATGGGCACGTCCTCGGGGATGTTCAGCCGGTCCATGATCGACTCGACCATGGCGCCGTTGAACAGCCGCATCAGGTCGTCGCCGAGCGAGAGGTAGAAGCGCGACTCCCCCGGGTCGCCCTGCCGGCCGGACCGGCCGCGCAGCTGGTTGTCGATGCGCCGCGACTCATGCCGCTCGGTGGCCAGCACATAGAGCCCGCCTGCCTCAGTGACCTCGACGTGCTCGTCCTTGGTCCGGGCCTGCGCACGCTGCAGCGCCGACGGCCACTCCCGCTCGTACGCCTCGGCGTCCTCCAACGGCGAGAGCCCGCGCGCGCGCATGTCGGCGGCGGCCATGAACTCTGAGTTGCCGCCGAGCACGATGTCGGTGCCACGGCCGGCCATGTTCGTGGCCACCGTGACCGCGCCCTTGCGCCCC
Source organism: Actinomycetota bacterium (assembly GCA_046262955.1). Classification (GTDB taxonomy): domain Bacteria; phylum Actinomycetota; class CADDZG01; order CADDZG01; family WHSQ01; genus JALZGD01. The sequence goes on from JBHELU010000063.1 coordinate 11,268, forward strand.
GCCTGGGCGACGATCGCGGCCTCGCGCTCGTGCTGCTTCGCGTTGAGCACCTGGTGCGGGACCCCCTTGCGCTGCAGCAGGCCGCTCAAATGCTCTGACTTCTCGATCGACACGGTGCCGACCAGGACCGGCCGGCGCGACTGGTGTAGCTCCTCTAGCTCGTCGACGACCGAGTCATATTT
>JBHELU010000064.1:0-13837 GCA_046262955.1 Actinomycetota bacterium
CTCCGCTAATGGACTGTGACCTGCTCATGTGAACGAGATTGCATTACCGGACTTGCGTTCGACAGAAGTGTCCTAGGAACATAGCCGGGGACTTTGCTAACGGATTGCTCACCGAACGATCCAAAGCTGGAGCTGCTCGTCGACGTTAAGCGGCCAATTACATCCTCTCGAGTTACTTGACGTGAATCGTAATGACACGACTTTCTTGTTTTCCACAGTGCGGTGCCGCAACAGCAACCGCTCGGTAGTCCTTGGTGGTGTGCGCGATCACGGATTTGCTGTAGCTACCCTCGGAATCCGTTCGCGTCGCCGTGATCGTCCTCCAATCGTACGCACCCTGCTTGCTTCTTTAGATCCTTATTTTTCTATCCATGGTGCGATCAGAGGTGCCTTCAACGCGGCCTCCGACCGTGACCTTTTCGCCCGGGCTCGGGTCGCCACTCTGCTGGGACTCTTTCCTAGAAAGACCTCTTTCACGATGAGAGATCTCGTTTCTACTGACTTGTGCGACCGGAGGAACGTTGCATCCACCCCTACGGCGAGGGGACGTTGGTGAGAGCCGGCGGGCGGGTTCGATTCCCCTCCGCCTCCACTCTGATCCGGCCGTGGGAAGGTAATGACGGCGAACCCACGATGTATACTGATATACACCATGAAGCGGACCCAGATATACCTCGATGATGATCAAACCCGCCAGCTGCAGGCTCGTGCACGAGCGGCGGGGACCACGAAATCGGCGGTGATCCGCGAGGCGATCGATCAGTTCCTCAAAGGCAGGTCGCGTCGCGCTGACTTGCGTGCTCATCTCGATGCAACTTTCGGGTCGATCCCGCACATCGCAGTGCCTTCTCGAGACGAGTGGGGACCGTAGCTATGGCTAGGTTGCTCTATGACACGGACGTGCTGATCGACCACCTTGAGGGCCGACGCGCGTTGCCGGTTGGCAACGATCTAGCTTATTCCTGCGTTAGCCGAGCGGAGCTCTACAGCTGGGCTGCCGCTGATGAGGACCGCCTCGACGCCTTCCTCGATCCGCTTGAAGAGATCGTGCTCGATCGCGAGGTTGCGGAACAAGCAGGCCACATCCGGCGTGGGATCCGGATCAAGATGCCCGACGCGGTCATCGCGGCCACAGCCCTGGTAACGCGACGGGAGTTAGTGACCCGGAACGCCAAAGACTTCCGTAAGGTCAAAGGCCTGAGACTCGCTTCTCACAAGTGATCCCGATGGACCATGGGCGCTGAACGCTACGTTCACCTGAGGATTTTCCGCGCTGAGAAAACTGCTAACCGTTTGCTGACCAATTGAGGCATTCGACCTCGACTGATTACCGTTGCATCAGGAAGATAGCCGCCTCACGCTAGAGGGGTTACGGGAGTTATGGATTCGCGGAAAAACCTAGCCAGCGACGCGGCCCGACACGAGAACTCGACGAAGTAGCTCTGCTTCGATACCAGTCACGATCTGCTGCCGTGAGGCCTGCCTCTCTTCCCACTCAGCTTCACCCAGAATCGCTTTGACGTCGGACTCGTAATGTAAGAAAGCATTTAGCCAGGCGCGGGCGGTGTCCAGAAAGTCGGACGTGACATCCATGATCCGAACGTCCGTGAAGCCGGCCTTCTGCATCAAGACATCGTCAGGTGCTGAGGCGTCGACGGCAGGGGGCCCCAGGCGAATGGCTTTTTGGCGACTTGATCGGTCCAGGCCCGGAGATGTGACGATCGTCGTGTAGGCCATCCGACCCCCTGAGCGAAGGATCCGGTGGCAGGCCCTCAGCACGGAGAGCTTGGGCTGCAGTCAACACAGCACGTCGGCATGACACAGAGCGTCAAATGACCGATCGCCGAATGGAAGTCGCCGAGCCGAACAAACGATCGCTCCCAGCGCTCGGATCTCTTCGCGCTTCGCTCGGTCCGTCGCCGGTCGCAGTCCCTCTATCGGCAGGTCGGTAACAACGACCTCGCAGCCGGTCTTCTTCGCTAGATAGAGCCCAGGCCACCCTTGTCCGGTGCCGACGTCGAGAAGACGCTTGGAGGCGTCGAGTTCGAGTAGTTCAGCGAGCTCGTTCACCTGCTCGACGGTGGTGTACCCGTTCGCGCCCCAATCACCGCCTATGACGGCACGCTCGATCATCGAAAGTACCTCTCGATGACCCAACGCGTAACGCTCCGCGAATTGCGCCCTCTTTTCGCGTTCGTACTTACTCGAGCCTTTTCCCATCTATGTGCTCGCCTCGAGGATCACGCAGATCGATTCCGGTCCGCCTCCGCTGGTTACGTAGAAGACGAACTGAGGGTCAGCTCAATCGACGCGTCGTCTTCACCGACGTCAACCGTTGAGACACCGCGACGGCCGTTCGGGTCATATGCATTGAGCTTCCAAGTCCCCGAAGATACGTGAAGCACGAACGCACCCGCGTCGTCTGTTTGAACTTGGTCGACGATGTCGCCGGTCGCGTTCACGAGCTCGACCGTCGTATTGCTCATGTTCGATGACTCGCCGCTCGCAACGCGGCCTCTGATGGCAGGCATAGGTGGACTCTAGCCTTTAGGCCGGGGCGCCGCGCCTCTGTTCGTTGCGAGTAAGCAATCCTGCTGCGATTCCCACGACCGCTGTAAACGTGTGGACGACTTGATCGGCACCGTTCGAGGCGAGGAGGTACGCAGATGGGTCGCGTAAGGCCAATGCCAGCACGGTGCCAACCTGACTAACTCCGATACCGATCGCCGCTTCACGTGCGTACTTCGGTTTCATTGCGAAATACAACGAGACAAGGCCGAGCAGAAAGCCCAAAAGGGAGTGCCAACCGTTCGTCAGTAAGCCCCCTAACAATCGGTCTCCGGAGCTCGCTGCGGCACTGGTGCTGAGCGGGAACGTCTGATTGACCACGAATCCCGCGATCCCCAGGAACAGGTGATAGGTCGCCGACACCGCAAGGAAGATCCGTGCCGGAGTCCAAGCAGACGATTCGCTCGGCAACCTCGAGGCAACCGTTTCGACACTCACAAGCGCCTCCTCTTCGAAACCCGACTCTAAATGAAGTAGCCCATGGCTTTCCATACGCTTAGGTATGGCGTACTATACGGTCCCGTATGGTAATCCGCAAATCGACACAGACGCGTCTGACGCCGGAAGACTGGGCCCGGGCGGCCCTATCCGCGATAGCACGCGGGGGCATAGGGGCGGTGGCCGTAGAACCCATCGCGGCCGCCCTCGGTGCTACCAAGGGCAGCTTCTACTGGCACTTCCAGAACAGAGATGCGCTCATCGAAGCTGCCCTCGAAGAATGGGAACGGCAATCAACGGACGCGGTGATCGAAGCACTGGAACATGAGTCCGATCCGGCTGTGCGCCTCAAGAGGATCTTTGCCGGAACCTTCGAGATGGGGCGAAGCCAGCGCGCGATCGAGATTGCACTTCTCAACCCAGGGCACCGAACCGCTCAACGCACGGTTCGCCGAGTCGTGGAACGCCGGATCACTTACATCGCCGATCAGCTGGAAAAGCTGGGCTGGGGAACGGACGAGGCCCTCGACCGTGCAGTTCTTATCGCGTACATCTATGTGGGTCACCTGCAAATCGCACATGTCGCACCGCGAATGATCGGCGACGACTCCAGGCAGCGTTACGTCGAGCTGATATTCGACAGCTTGGTCGCTCAGAAAGCCTTTCCCGACCGACTCCTACCTCGAGGTCGCAAAGCACCCCAAGAGGTTAGCGGTTGAACTGGCCGCTGATCACGGCGGGTTCGCTCGCGATTATCGGGACTTTGATCCACGGGATCATCGGCGACCGAATAGTTCGCCGCTTGGAACCAGAGGCTCTACAGGGCAATCCGTTCGGGAGCGGACGCAACACCAAATTCTTGATCCGCGTCACATGGCACTTCACGACCATCGCCTTCGCCACCCTGGGAATCGCCCTTGTCGTGGCGGGGGTGAGCCCTCGGTCGGCCGCGGCTTTAGGGATCGCGTACGGCGCTGGAGCCTTGTTCACATGCTGGGCATCGCTGGTTCTTGTGGCCGGCTTCGTACGAGGCGGCCCTCGACAGCTCTTCGCCCACCCTGCCCCTCTCATGCTCTCGGTAACCGCGGTGCTCGTCTGGCTAGGAGCTAGTTGGTTGTAGCGGAACTGGGGTAGTAAGCCTTCATGTCTGAGGCCCATTCCAAAATCAATGTTTCTTATTGGGTCGATACGACCTCGCCGCCCGAATATCCGCGGCTCTCGGGCGAAGTCGAAGTAGATGTCGCCATCGTGGGGGCCGGCATCGTCGGCCTCACCGCGGCACGCCTCTTGAAGGAAGCTGGGCGGAGCGTTGCAGTGGTCGAGATGGACCGGATCTGTCGAGGCGTAACGGGCTACACCACGGCAAAGGTCACCTCCGGGCACAGCTTGATCTATCAAAAGCTCGAGCAGAAACACGGCCCCGAAACAGCAGGTGCGTACGCGCGGGCTAACCAGAGCGCCCTCGAGCAGATAGCGCAGTGGATTGCCACAGATCCGATCGACTGTGACTTCGAACGGCGAGCGAACTACGTTTACTCGGAAACCTCCGACGAGTTGGCCTCGATCCAGAAAGAAGTGGACGCTGCGGGACGGGCGGGGCTCGACGTGTCTTTCGAGTCCGAGCTAGATCTACCGTTCGAGGTAGCCGGCGCGGTTCGCTTGGAGAACCAAGCCCAGTTCCATCCACGCAAATATCTGGAGCACTTTGCGAAGAACATCCCCGGCGACGGCAATCATCTGTTCGAGAACTCCCGCGTGACCAGTCTTCGCGAGGGATCCCCATGCGAAGTGAGCACGGCCGACGGACGGATCCTCGCCGAGCACGTCATCATCGCGACTCACTATCCGTTCTGGGATCGTGGATTGTTCTTCCCTCGCGTACACCCAAAGCGTTCGTACGCAGTCGCCGGACCGATCGTAGGAGCGGCCCCCTCGGGCATGTACATAAGCGTCGACGGCCGCACACGCTCGATCCGAACCATCCCCGACGGGGATCGAACTCTGCTGATGGTGGGTGGAAACGGCCATACCGTCGGTCAGAACTACGACACCGAGAGCGAATATCGCGATCTAGAGCGTTGGATGAGCGAACGCTTCGGAGTCGACCAAGTAACCCATAGGTGGTCGAGTCATGACGGGATCACGATCGATCTCCTCCCGTACGTCGGAACCGCTCGGCGCGGCACCGATCGCATCTACACAGCAACGGGGTTCGGCAAATGGGGGATAACGAACGGCACCGCTGCCGCTCAGGTGATCTGCGATCAGATCGCCGGGCGTGACAATGAATTCAGCTCACTGTTCGATCCGCATCGCATCACACCTCAGGCGTCCGCAGAAAAACTGGTCGTCGAAAACACCAAGGTGGCCACCCACTGGTTCGGAGACCGCATCAAGCATCCGCAACGAGGAGACTTCGATTCCCTCGCTCCCGGAGAAGCCGCAGTGCAGCGCGTCGGCTTGGATCAGGTTGCGGGGTACCGAGACGAGGATGGAGAGCTGCATGCGGTCTCGGCCGTGTGCACCCATTTAGGTTGCGTCGTCACTTGGAACGGGGCGGAGAAGAGCTGGGATTGTCCGTGCCACGGCTCCCGGTTCGACTACGAGGGCCGGGTCTTGCACGGGCCCGCCGTAAAGGATCTGAAAAGGAAGGAAGCGCTCTAGACGGGGTTGCGATTAAGCCAGCCCAGTGTCACGATGCCTCCACTGCGGAAAGAGGGAAGGAGACGGAGATGCCGTTATTTATGGACGTGCACAACCTAGAGGGTGGCGTTTCGCTGGACGACGTGAAGAAAGCTCACGAAGCGGATGTCGCAACCCAAGGCGGCCATGGCGTCAACTACAAGAGCTACTGGGTCGACGAAAAGGCCGGCAAGATCTTCTGCCTGGTAGACGCGCCAAACGCTGAGGCAGCTCACACGGTCCATCGCGAAGCGCACGGCCTTGTCGCGGATGAGATCTACGAGGTAAGCGAGGGCTCGTAGCACCGAGCCTTATCGAACACACACATCTGTAGACTCCCCCGAGCCATGGGGGACGTTGAGAGCACGAACACCGGCTCCGTAGCCGACCTGAACTCTCGGGCAAACCTCACGCGCCTGCTCGACGAACTAGGCGAGCACCCCGAGCAAGCAGACGAGATCAAAGCGCGCATCGACGAGGTCTTCAAACAAGAGCGCGCGATCTTCATCCTCGACATGAGCGGGTTCACGCGCACCACTCAACGTGCGGGAATCCTCCCGTTCCTTTTGATGATCCATCAGATGCAGAAGCTGTGTTTGCCGGTGGTCGAGAAGCACGGCGGAGTTTTGATAAACACTTTTGCAGACAACCTCACGTGCCTTTTCGACGACGTTCCACCTGCAGTTGATGCAAGCAGAGAGCTCACGACCAATCTCTTAGCAGCGAACGTTGTGCTACCGCAAGAGAAGGAGCTTTACGTATCGATCGGCATCGGATGGGGCCGGATCCTCAACGTCGCGAACCAAGCGATCTACGGAACCCAAGTGAACCTTGCTTCGAAGCTCGGGGAAGACATCGCCGAGCTGGGTGAGATCCTGCTCACCGACAAGGCTTACGAGCGAATCAAGAACGCAAGCATCCCTGCCGAGGAGCGTCTCGTCACGGTGTCTGGGATCGAGCTGCCCCACTACGCGATCACGCTAGAAACTTAGGTGCCATGCAACTTCATGAGCGCGCCGTCGTCGTCGACTGTCACAACGATCTGATAGTTCTCGTCGCTCATCACAAAGAACACGGAAGGACCGAGTACTTCCACGATCACTGGCTACCCGAGCTACGTCGGGGTGGTGTGGATGTACAGGTCATACCGATCTTCGTTGACGACGCCTACCGTCCGGAGGGAGCTCTCCGCCGCTCGCTACAACTCATCGAGACCTTGTACGAATTAGCCGAGCAGAACTCGGACGACGTCGAGCTCTGCCTCTCGGGAGCCGAGATCGATAGAGCGACTCAGAACGGAAAGATCGCGCTGGTCCTCGCCTTAGAAGGTTCCGAGCACATCGGCACCGATGTGGAGCTGTTCCGGACTTTCTTCCGGCTCGGCGTGCGCATCGCGTCGTTCACCCACTTCGGGCGAACCATGCTGGCCGACGGAAGTGCCGAGGACGAGGCGGGCAGCCGCCTGACCAAGGCCGGCGTTGCCGCGGTCGAGCTCATGCAGCAGATGGGGATGCTGGTCGACGTCTCCCATCTCTCTCGAGCGGGCACCGAGCACGTCCTCGAGATCTCGGATCGTGCGGTCATAGCCAGCCACTCCTCGGCCCGGGCTCTGCGGGACCACCATCGGAATCTCCCCGACGAGCTACTGAAAGGCATCGCTGCAACAAGTGGCGTGATCGGGGTGAACTTCTTCCCGTGGTTCTTGCACGACGCGGCCCCCGCGCTGGCCCACATCGTCGACCACATCGAGCACATCGCAACGGTGGCCGGCATCGACCACGTTGGGTTGGGCCCCGACTTCGTGAAGGAGTATTTCGACACGCAATATCCCACCGAAGACCTTTTCTTCGAAGGTCTCGACGCTAAGAAGGTGTCAGAAGGAACCGCCGGCAGCAGCCGAGATCTGCCTCTCGTTACCCAAGAGATGCTCGCCCGCGGCTTTTCCGAGGAAGACATCGTGAAGGTGTTGGGCGAGAACTTCCTTCGCGTCTTCCGCTCGGAGCTGGGCCTTCGCGCCCCCTCCTAGCTGCGCAAGCTCGCTCCCGTTAGCTAAAGGCGCGGATAGGGCACAATGGAGGAGAGCCGAGTTATGCGGCCGGCAGTCTTTGCGGACTAGTCCCCAACGCCCAGGTGAACCACCCAATCGGGCCATTGTTAGGGCAAAAAGGGACAAATAGGCTCGTGTTGCACGGTCGTTACGGCCTTCGGTGGCATTCGTACTGATAGAGGGTGCTCACCGGAGCAACCGTCCAGGCGCAGCTCGGATACCGGCTCAGGCCGGGGGGTTTATGGGGTCGATGAAGACTTTGGTGGACGTATCAGAGGATCTCGAGTCCCTCGATGACAACGTCCTCGTCGAGGCCGTCAGAAGCGGCGACGAGCGCGGCATCGAGGTACTCTTGGCGCGCTACCGCAACTTCGCCCGCTCGAAAGCACGCAATTACTTCCTTGCCGGCTCCGAAAAGGAGGACGTGGTCCAGGAAGGGATGATCGGGCTCTTCAAGGCGATCCGGGACTTCGATCTAGATCAAGGAACTCCTTTCCGTGCCTTCGCCGAGTTGTGCATCTCCCGCCAAATCCTTACCGCCATCAAAACGGCGAATCGTCAGAAGCACCAGCCTTTGAACTCGTCGGTCTCGTTGGATGCACCGGCGCACGGCAGCGAGCGCAGCGACCGCTCCTTGGGCGAGAACATCGTTGCTCCCTCGATGTCGGATCCCGCGGAGCTTGTGATCTCGGCAGAAGAGATCGAAGCCATTCGCGACTCCATGAAGGGAAGCCTCACGGAACTCGAGGGGGACGTTCTTCGTCTCTACATGGATGGCAAGTCTTACGAAGAGATCGCCGGCGCACTGGGCAACCATGTCAAATCCATCGATAACGCTCTACAGCGCATCAAAAGGAAGCTGCAAAAGCATCTCGATACTCGCAACGCGCTTACAGCCTGAGCGTGTAGCCGCCGTCTCACTCGGCGACTACGCTTAACCGATGAGCGATCAGTTCATTACCTTCCGTTCGCAGCCGCGTTTGGAAAACCCCATCCTCATTGCCGCGTTCCGCGGTTGGAACGATGCCGGAGATGCAGCCACTTTTGCTGCTCAGCATCTTCAGAATGCCTGGGGTGCGGAGCCTCTGGCATCGATCGATCCCGAAGAGTTCTACGACTTCCAAAGCGTGCGACCAGAAGTCGAGTTGAGCGACGGCGTCACCCGGGTTATCAAGTGGCCCGAGAACGAGTTCGTCTTTGGGAAGACCGAAGGCGGGCGCGATGTCATCGTGCTGATCGGGACCGAGCCCAGCAACCGCTGGCGAACGTTCGTGAACCTAGTCGTGGACGTCGCACGAGACAACCGTGTCGGGCTGCTGATCACTTTGGGCGCCCTGCTTGCCGATGTTCCCCACTCTCGCCCGGTACACATCACGGGCACGTCTGTCGATCCGGAACTGGTAACAAAGCTGAGGCTGTCGCGATCGAGATACGAAGGCCCCACGGGGATAGTCGGCGTTCTACACGACGCAATCTCGAAAGCTGGGATCGATTCGGCGAGCTTGTGGGCCGCCGTCCCGCACTACATCGCGGTGACACCAAATCCCAAGGCAGCGATGGCACTGGTCCGCAAGGCTACGGAGTTGATCGACTCGCCGGTGGACACGTCCACGCTAGAGCTTGCTACGAGGTCTTACGAGGAACGAGTGTCCGAAATGGTGGCGTCCGACGACGACGTCCAGGCGTACGTCCGCTTGCTGGAGGAGCGCTCAGACGAGCGCGACAGAGACGAAGCGATAGACCCAACGGCCCTCCCGTCCGGCGACGCGCTCGCGGCCGAGCTCGAGCGCTTTTTGAGAGACCGAGGCGAAGGAACTTGATCCGTCCCTAGAGGCCGGGCCACTCTTTCTTCTTCTCTTCGATGACCGGCCAGTCTCGAGATTGCTCATCCGGCGTATCGAGCACCTTTTTGAGGTCCTTCTTGCCCGATATGTCGCCGGCGGCTTCGAGTAGCTCTTCGAGAGAGGCGCGTTTCTTGCCCTCGACCCGGATCCGCAATGCAGCCAGAACGTCAGCATGTTCGTCGGACAGGCCCGGCCCCCGGCCGATCTCGGCCAGCGCATCGGCGGCCTTGCGGATGAGCTTGCGGTCGTCGCGAGCCTGAGCACGCAGCTCTTCCAGCTCTTTTTCTTGGTCCACGGCGCAGTTATACCGCCGCGGAACGCCTACATGTGGTCGAGAGCGACCGCCGTGTAGTAAGCGGAATCGAAGGTGTTCTGCGTCCCCTTCTCGAGGTTCTCCCGACTACCCGCGACCTGCTCCATGAGCGGGATGGTGTCCCACGGTAAGTGGTATCCGGGATAGTCGTTCGCTTGACGCATGCCGGCCCAGCGCAGGGTGAAGTATTTCGCGGCAGCGAAGCTCTCTTCGTCCGAGTTCCGGATGTTTGGCCCGCAATTGCAGACACCGCTCTTGGTTCCGAACGGGTAGCGTTCGGTTGTCCCAGGTTCGCCGTCGCTCTTGGGGAACTTCAAGAAGTCGTAGTTAACGTAGTCGAGAAGAGGAACCGCCTTCGCCGCATCCTCAGCGCTAGGCCCGTGATAGATGCAGAGGCAATAGGGGGCCGGGTACGCGATCCCATTCATGTCGAATCCCAGGACGGCGTCGAATTGCATCCCCTGCTTCTGGACATCCGCGACGTACGCATGCGAACCGTAGAGTCCCCACTCCTCGCCGTCGAACCAGATTATCGCTATCGAGTGCCGGGTCTTGATCTGGGCGAATTGCCTCATGAAGTAGCGCAGCATGTTGGTCCCGCTGCCATCGTCGTAGGCACCCTGGATGGTGGCGCCGCCGATCCCGGGGACGATGTCATAGTGCGCCACGAACGCGATGTAGCGATTGGGCTCGACCGTTCCGGGCTTGATCGCCTCGATGACCTTCGTGTCGCGCGCCGGCGTACCTGTGTTGTAGTGAAGAGTGCGCACGTGATACCCGTACTTCTTGGCCTCATCACCCAGGAACTTCGCTGCGGCATCGTTGTTAGGCATGTACTGCTGTCGCAATGGGAACTGAGAGACGAAATCCTCTAGCCCGCTCAGGATCTGTTTACCGGTGAATAGCGGCTTGGGAGCCTTCGAGAGATCGAAGTAATGCGTCGGGTTGCCGGCGCCCGAGGCCGCCTGCGGAACGAGACCTACGCCCGCTGCCAGCATCGAACCCGCCAGCAACAAAGCCACCTTGCGCGCGGATATCACTCAATTCCCCCTGAACTAGTCATTTAGTGATGTATCGCTCCCCAGAGGTTCGCCGGCCGCCATCTCATTCCTGCCAGAGGTAGATGCAGGAGCAACCTAGGTTCCCGTCGAATCTCTCTGCCGAACGCTTCTAAGCACTTTCACCTAGTAGGGGGTTTCCAATGAAGTCAAAGTTGCTGGTAGCAGGTCTGCTGGGCGCCATCCTGGTCGGCTCGCTCCTCACATCCGCTGCACCTGCGGCCACCGCAAAGATGACAGTCGTGGGAACCGATCCGGCGGGCGACTGGGGCCAGGCGGCAGCTCCCGATGCAAGCCTCTACCCCGTGTTCGCTCAGCTCGGCGACTCGCTCGGCCAGGACCTAACGGGCGCCATGATCGGGATGAAGGATGCCAAGACGGTCAACTTCATGATGGCCCTCAATTCGCTTCCTCCCAACGGAGGTGTTCCCGAGGTCAGCCGCTACACGTGGGATCTGACCGTAGACGGCAAGTTCGTCGAGCTTGACGGCAAATGGAGCAACTACTCGCGTGGGGCGTGCGACCCGACTTCGGGACAATGCCCGCCGCCGCGTGACCCGGGATTACAACCATTCATCATTCGAGGTGACTGCACGACCGACAACACCACGCCCTCTGCCGTCACGACGTGCAAGGAGTTGGGCATCGTGCAGGCGGTCTTCGACTCATCGGCAAAAACCATCACCGTTCCCGTTCCGCTGGCGCTTATCCACGGCAAAGCGGGATCGAAGATCGGGCCGGGAACGAATCTCTTCGGTGGGACCATCTCGGCGATACCCGCGGCGTTTCTGAGTTCGAGCGCGATGCCGCTCGACGTCCTGACCGCCACCAAGACATTCACGGTCCCGAAGAAGTAATTACCGCGGCGACTAAGACAAGGAAGGCGGGCGAATGAAGTTCAAAAAGGGGATAGCCGCCATCGCGATGCTGACGATGGCGACCGGGGCGTTCAACGGCGCCGCTTCTGCGGGCCGCGCGCATAACCCGTTGAAGGGTAAGGGCGAAGGGCTCAAGCTCGTGGCCAACATCCCGTGGGATGGCGGCACCGACATGGAGTTCCGCACGATCAACGGACGCGACTATGCGTTCGCTGGGACCGAGGCTCCGGTAAGCAAGGGCGGCGGGATGCACGTCATCGACGTCACCAGCCCCGAGCACCCGAAGCAGGTCGCATGGCTGAAGTGCTCGCTCGTTCAGAACGACATCCAGATCTCTTACGACAACAAGACGCTGATCATGGCGGCGGACTCACCGGGCGGGCAGGACTCGTGCCTGGCTCTGGGAAAGCTCGGTTTCATGACGGTCGACATCAGCAACCCAAAGAACCCGAAGCCCATCGGCTTCGCGGTGATCCCCCGCGGATCGCACAACACAACGGCCATGCCGAACAAGCCGTACGTCTACAACTCCGACTCGGACCTGACGAAGCTCGGCGAGTTCCAGATCTGGTCGATCAAGGACCCGGCAAAGCCGAAGCTCGTCAACACGATCCCAGTCCGTGACGGTCTGAGCCCGCACGACATGTCCTTCAACAAGGACGGCACTCTGATGGTCTCGGCGAGCATCAACCACATGGACATCTGGGACACGAAAGACCCCGAGAATCCGACACTTCTCTACACGGGCCAGTGCCCCGGTTGCTCGATCACTCACGACGCCAAGTTCACGCCCGACGGCAAGCACATCATCGTCGGTGACGAAGGCGGCGGCGGCGGTACCTATCCGTGCCCGGGCGGCGCGCTGTACTTCTACAACGTCGAGGGCACAGCAGATCAACCGGTTCCCGTTCTTGTTGGTGCATACGAGCCGCAGGAGTTCGCCAAGACCGACAACGGTCCCGGTGGTTGCACGGCTCACGTGTTCTCGATCTCCAACGACGGCACGAAAGTGGCCATCTCCTGGTACACGGCCGGGACGCGCTATCTGGACGTCAGCTCGATGACCGGTCCCTCGGTTGGACCCAACACGGCAACCGGCGTCAAGGAGCTCGGCTGGTACGAGCCCGTCGGCGGATCGACCTGGTCTTCGAAGTTCTTCAAAGGGCCGTACATCTACTCTGACGATGAGCATCGCGGCTTCGACGTTTACAGGATCCTCGGAGCCGGTCCCAACCAGTAATCCGATTTAGGCCCGAGTAGCACGGAATCGACCCGACCTCGGTCGGGTCTTTTTCGTGTCGGGGCCGAGGCTGCATAATCCGTCGTTGTGGCCGATGCGCTTCTTGTTTCCTCGTCGTTCCTGCCGGGCCACGGTGGGATCGAGACCTATCTAGCCGAGCTGTGCAGTGACCTTGCGCCTCGCCTCGCAGTGCTTGCCCCCGAAGCACGTAGAGGTGAGACGATCCCCACCGATCTTCCGTATCGGGCCGACGGATTCCCGGGATCGATGTTGTGGCCGGGCAAGGCGGTCGTGAGGGCGATCCGGGAAGCAGCCGAACGGCACGACACCGATCGCGTGCTCTTTGGAACGCCGTGGCCCCTTGCGCTGACCGGCCCCCGCTTGCACGATTCAGGTCTGCGCTACGCCTCGATCGTGCACGGATCAGAGTTGTTCGTTCCGGCAGCCGTCCCGCTGCTGAGGCGAAGGGTCGCCCGCGCTCTGTCAAACGCGGACGCTCTCTTTCCTGTCAGCAAATTCACTGCTCGAAAGATCTCGGCGTTCTTGCAAACGATGAAAGTTCCCGTACCGCAGATGCACATCCTGCGCGCTCGTATCGACACGAAGAGGTTCGAGCCCTCGATAACTACCACTTCCATCAAGGCGCAGCTGCACGTCACCGAAAGCGATCGAGTGATCCTGTGCTTCGGCAGATTGGTGAAGCGGAAGGGGATCGATCGCATGATCGCGGCACTACCCGAAGTGGCGCGCGCGGTGCCGACTGCTCTCC
>JBHELU010000065.1:0-3032 GCA_046262955.1 Actinomycetota bacterium
CGCCTGGGCTATAAGACTCTGAAGGATCGTCGGCGCTGCCGACGAGACCGTCTAACCGAACCGACGCGGACCGCAATAGATCTAGTACGCGAGACGTCGCCGTCAGGTTTTTGGCGGCGCGGCCCTTCTTCAATGCCGCAGCGTCTCCCGCAGTGAAGAAGACCGCGTCGGAGTTCTCGAGATCCGACCACGGCAAGTCATCCGAACCCCATGGCGCCAACCGATCACCGAGCACCGTGAGCGTTCGCTCGCCGTCCTGAGTGATGTGAGTGAATGCACGCCGGGATCGGTCGGATCGCCATGCAACGTGCACGTCGAGACCCATCTTCTCTAGCTCGCTCTTGGCGCGATGCCCGATCTCGTCGTCCCCGAGCGCGGTGTAAAGCGCGCAGTGGCCGGCGAGCTTCAGTAGCTGGGCTGCGGCCCCCGGTCCCCCACCGGCCGGTGCTTCCCACCATCTGCTCGCGTGAATGATCGATCCTGCCGACGGCAGCGATCCGACGCGGGCGAACTCAACCCATTCGACGTGCCCGATGACTGCAGTTCGCATGCACCGAGCTTATGCAGGCCTCAGGACACCCCTCGTAGATCGCGTACGCGGGCGACCCCGTCGAGCAGCGACCACACCGCGGCCGCACCTGCTGCCGCTCCACGCTCTGCGTCGGCACGATCTTCGTCGTCTAAGACCATGGCTTCCATCGCGGTGGCCAGCTCGTCCGAGTGCTCGACGTCCAGCCCTGCGTGCAGGTCGAAGTACTCGATCCCACGCTCGTCCACGCCGTAGCGGTCTCGCAGTCCGTCGGCCTTGGTGCGGGCTACCTCCGGCGTCTGGGACTCGTAGCCGTAGAGCATCCCAAAAGCGAACGCTGTGGATTCCTCTGTCACCCCGCGGGCGAAAGACTCGACGCACGCCGCGGTCTCGGCCTCGGGTGCAGTGGATCGCAGGCTCTGCTCGTCGACTCCGACTGCGGATGCAAATCGGATCCACAGCCCCGCATGATCTCCGTCGACCTCGTCGCTCAAGTTCGATTCGACGATCGCCTTCTGAGGTCCGTCTTTCAGTCGATCCGCGAGAGCAACCAGATAACCGGGGAAGGACTCAACCTGCCGCCAGTACTGCGCCGAATAGAAGCCCAAGTCGTCTGTGGTCAGAGAACCGTCGACCCACGCTTTGTAGAAAGGATGATCGAGCAACCTGTGCTCGGCCGTCGCGCGATCGAGTGCCGACCGTAGATCTGTCATCGCCGCCTCCCCATGTCCGAAACGAAGGGTGCACGATACCCGCAGCTCGATCTGCTTTAGGAAGGCTCCGTCTCCAGATTGCTCAACCCGTTCCAGGCCACGTTCACGAGGTGTGCGACGACCCGATCTCGCTTCGGTTTTTTCGCGTCCAGCCACCACTGGCCCACGAGCGCAACCATCCCGACCAAAGCTCGCGAATACAAAGGTGCGAGTTTCGCGTCGTAGCCGCGCGCCTTGAACTGCTCGACCAAGATGTATTCGACCTGCGCTGCGATGTCGCCGATCAAGCTGCCGAATGACCCCGAGGTCGTGACCGCGGGAGCGTCGCGAACCAGCACGCGGAAACCATCGGGCTCATCTTCGACGTAGGAGAGGAACGCCCGTGCGGCTTGTTCCAGCATCAGCCGCGGATGTGCGGCGTCGAGGGCAGTCGTTATCCGATCCAGCAGCTTGCCCGTCTCGCGATCGACGACAACGGCGTAAAGACCTTCCTTGCCGCCGAAGTGTTCGTAGACAACCGGCTTGGATATCCCCGCGCGTTGCGCGATCTCTTCGATGGAGGCAGCCTCATAACCCTTCTCGGCGAACACCGACCGGCCGATGTCCAGCAACTGCTCCCTGCGCTCGCGCCCGGACATCCGGACACGCGGCTGACCCTGTTCGGTCACTTGCCTAACGTTCGACTGCAGCAGACTTCGCTTCGACCTGTTTGTTTGTGGCCACCTTCACGTCGGAGGCAAGATGCAGCTTCTCGAGCGCCCGAATCGTGGCCGCGCTCAGATCGATCTGCGACGGCTTCAACCCGTGGATGGCCGACGACGGGAAAGCGTGGTGGTTGTTATGCCACGACTCGCCGAACGAGATCAAAGCTAGAGGCCAGTTGTTGGTGCTGTAGTCAGTCGTCTCGTAGGGCCTTGTCCCGTAGTAGTGGCAGATCGAATTCACACTCCACGTGACGTGATGCAAGAGGAACACCCTGGCGAGAGAGCCCCACAGGAATGCAGTAACGGCCCCCATGAAGGTGCCGGTGAAGAGGTACCCCAGCAGAGCCGGAAACGCGAAAGTGAACACG
Organism: Actinomycetota bacterium; assembly: GCA_046262955.1. Classification (GTDB taxonomy): domain Bacteria; phylum Actinomycetota; class CADDZG01; order CADDZG01; family WHSQ01; genus JALZGD01. The sequence continues at coordinate 2,315 of JBHELU010000065.1, forward strand.
ACGAGCGCAGGGAACGCACGATCCACACGACGCATCCCAGGGTCCTTCAGTAGATCGGGGGCCCATCTTTCCGGCTGCGTCTTCTCTTTTGTGAACAGCCATCCCATGTGGGCGTGCCATAGCCCTCGAACGATCCCAACGAATCCATCTTCGGTGTCGAGATGAGGCGAGTGAGGATCCCCGACCTTGTCTGCATATGCATGGTGCCTGCGGTGGTCCGAGACCCATTCGATGACAGAGCCTTCGACCGCAAGCGATCCCAACACGGCGAGCGTGATCTTCACCGGATTCGGCGCCTCGAAGCTCTTGTGCGTCAACAACCGGTGGAAGCCAACGGTTATCCCCAGGCCCGACAGAACGTAGAAGGTCCCCATGATTGCTAAGTCGGTTCCAGTGACGCCATGCCCCCACATAGTCGCGATCGCGATCACGAACCCTGCGAATGGGATGAGCGTTGCGATCAATATCGAGATCCGTTGGGCGCGCCCCGACTCTGCCGTCCGGGGGACCACTCCAGGTATGACGGTTGCCACGTCCACTACTTCTTGACTCATTGCTCGCTCCTCTCGGGGAATGTCGCCACGGCGCGCTCCGCTAGCGCCTTCGGCGATCCTCGGCCTACCCTTACGTTGCCGTAACCTACGCTACCGTAAGCTACGGTGCGTAATCAGGGCGTGAGCAGGAGCTTTAGCCGGCGTGAAGCGATCCTGAGGCCGAC
>JBHELU010000066.1:0-7659 GCA_046262955.1 Actinomycetota bacterium
GACGGGCGGTGGGGGCCGAGCCTTCAGTCGACCAGGTGCCGTTCTCTGCAACTATCTCGAGCGGGGGAGCTTTCTTGTCGGGGACGGCTGCGGCTAAGAACGAGATCGCCAAGAAATCGACCGCCACCTCGGCAGCGTCAGAGTCTCTTGCCCCGGGGCTCTCGAGTGCCCCGCGCAGGTCGTGCTCGTGGCTGACGATGTCGGCTACCCACTGACTTGCAGTCCGATCGGGAAACATCGGCGTCAAAGGCTCGACCTGAGACGCAGCCTTGTCCCATCGCTCGATCAACTCCGACAGGGGAACATCGCGCACTCGCTCGACCTGGGCTGCCGTCCACGGGTCCGAGGGGGCATCGGCGATGTTGCCGCTGAGTATGTCTTCGCAGACGCCGGTTAGGTGGGCGATTACATCCTTGATCGTCCACTCGGGAGTAGCCGGGACGATCGTCTTGCTCTTTGCCTCATCCGCGAGCACAAGCTCGCCGATGCGCGCCCTGGTACCGCGATAAAGGGCACCCATGTCCTCGAGGGTCAGGTTCATCACGCGAGCTTAGGGCCCGAAGGTACCGATCTGGTTGGGACGTCCACCCGCGGATCGCGAGGTTTCCGCTAGATCCAGAACGTCGGCGATGTCGTATCGATCACCGCCCGCCCTCTTAGCCGTGTACATGGCGAGATCTGCAGTATCGAGTAGCCCGTCGAGCTCGACTTCATCGTGTGGGGAGAACAGGGCGATACCCAGGCTGGACGTGATTCCCCGGCCCTCGATACCGATCCCTTTGCTTTCCTTGCGGATGGAGGCAAGAAGCACCTGCGCGATGGTTTCGGCTTCGCTCGATCCAACACCAGGAAGGAAGAGTGCGAACTCGTCTCCTCCGATGCGCGCAGCGATGTCTGTTTTGCGAATCCGTTCGGTGAGGGCGAGGGCGAACTTCTTGAGCGCTTCGTCGCCGGCGCGATGACCGAGCGTGTCGTTGAGGCTCTTGAAGTTGTCGACGTCGAATGCGAACAAGGCCGCCCGGTGTCCATACCGTCTGACGAAATCGAGTTGGCGCTGTGCCTCTTCGTCGAAGTAGCGCCGGTTGAAGAGGCCGGTCAGAGAGTCACTTCGTGCCAGGCTGCGGAGCTTGTTCTCGAGCTCTTTCTGCTCTGTGACGTCGCGAGCGGACGCGTAGATGACGCGGCGAGCAGGGTCGGTCGTGGAACTCCATCGCAACCAGCGGTAGGTGCCGTCCGCTGCTAGATACCGGTTCTCGAAGTTGATGACCCCCGACCGACCTTCCGCTAACTCCTTTGCCATGGCGGAGGTTGCCTCTCGATCATTGGGGTGAACGTAGGCGATGTAAGGAGTCGAGAGGAGGTCTTTGCTCGAATAACCGAGTGTCTTCTCGAAGGCCTTGTTGACGCGGACGAAGCGGCCCTCCATGTCCGCGACACAGTTGAGATCTGAGACTTCTTCGAACCACCGTGTGTGCTCCTCGTCGAGCTCTCGACGAGCATTCGCGAGACTTCCCACCGCGACTGCGGCCGAGAAGAAGACGGCCCAGCGGACTGCGTAGCCGAACGGGGTCACGTTGGGGTCGGCCAGAAGCTCCCAGACGATGACCGAGGCGGACGCAACGGCAGCACCCACGAGGCCCCCGGCAAGGCCGAACTCGGCTGCGAGCAGCCCGATCGGCGCCACAAGGAGGAACAGGACGGGTTGCCCGGGATTGTCGACGACCAGTCGCAGAGCAAAGACGGCGACAAAGCAGATGACTACGAGGATGAGGATCCCGGCTCTGGTGAGCCCCCGAACCTGGGCAAACCCTCCTGTTTCGGACACGAGGCGGCACTCTACGTGGTCTCGGGCTTGTTTTGCCAGTCATATGGCCGAAGGGAGGGGGCGATTTCTGTCGAATCTCACTGAAACGGCTTAGACCAAGGAGACTCCAGATGAAAAAGCGCGTTCTGCCTGTGGCCCTTGCCCTGCTGATGGTTGCCCCGGCGGCCTGGGCCGGCGCCAAGCCCCAGCCTTACAAGAGTGCCGAGGGCACGATCGCGCTGTCTCACCCGATCTTTTACGGGAACACCGGCACGGTGAACAACGTCACGGCAAAGGAGTTCGAGCAGACCTGCGCGATCCCGGCCAGCAACGGTGTCGACTCGTACGTGTTTGCAGTGCCCAAGCCGTACCAGAAGGTCACGGCGATCGTGGACGCTATCGGCACGGACACAGGCCCGGCCGGGTACGACCTCGATATGTACTTCTACGACAAGACGTGCAAGAACAACGGAGCGTCCAATGTTGCCGGTGTGGACGAAGAGGGGCTGCTTCCGAAGGGCACCGCTTACGTTCTGGTCGACAACTACTTAGGCGACCCAAACGTCAGCGCGCACATCGAACTCCGCATGCCCTAAAAGCAGCCCAGGCTAAGAGCGTTACGCACTCTTTTCCAGGAAAGTGCGCGTCCACGTCACATTCGTGGAAAAGAACTCGCGGTTGGCCGATGTCCGCTTAACTAAGGGATCGGCACGCCGCCGTAGTTCAGAAGCGCGATGTCGAAGGTTGCGTCCGTCGGTGTGCCGTTGAGATCGACGATGTGGACTTCCTCGATGACGTTCCCGCTTTCGCAAACTGGGGTGTAGTTCGCTATCAACGACGCGCCATCGTCGCTGCGTGCGGTGACCAACGCGGCTCCATCTTTGGCGGGAAGAGAGTCGCAAGCTCCTCCGTCGATGATCGTTGCTAGCCGAACCTGATAGACACCGACGCTGACTCGCTTGGCGGCGGCGGGGTTGACTCGGCAAGCGGTTCCTGTGTCCACGTCAATGGCGCCGCCGTACTGAGTCTGAAAGCCTGGCACGTCCTCGTAGCCGGCCCCGACATCGGAGGGCACTACAGCCTTCCCCAGAAGCGCGGCGTCCTGACAGACCTCGACGAATGCACCTGCTCCGTGACCCTGCAGCTTGTCTGCTTCCTTCGCCGCGGGTGCTTTGCGAATGATGTTGTTGGGCAAATGACCGCCGCCGTTCGTCGCGACCAGCTGCCCTCCACGCGCTGAAGGCGACGCTTGCGACCCCACAGCGCTGTAACCATCGACGTGTCCGGCGTTGCGTGCGAAGTCGACCACGGTTCGAGCTGCCACGGGGGCCGCGAGACTCAGCGTGGCCGTCCCCACGATCATCGCTACGAGCTGACGGCGGGAGAGATTCATCTTTACCTCCAAGAGAGATCCACTGATCGTTAGAACGAGTGTCTCTCCAAAGAGGTTGGCCGGTCCATGCCGGAGCTAGCTTGCTTCGGATCCCAGTAGGGGCAGATTCTCTATTTCTTCTTCGCAGGGAGCGAACGGGCGTAGTCGGTGCCCAACTTCACCCATTTCTCGAGCTGGCGTTTGGTTCTGACCGCCTCCGCGTCGACCCGCAACCATCCCGCCATCGAGCGTCCCCGCATCACCATCGGTTGAGCCGGGCCTTTGGCAATGAGCTTCTCGCCCTCTTCTGGGTTGGAGCGCACGAGGATCCCCCCTTGGCCGCTCGCGGCGATCGCCATGTTTCCTTTCACTAGGAACGCAAGCCCACCGAACATCTTCTTTTCAGTTACGCCTCGCTGCGTCCCTAGCAGCTCTCGGATGCGATCGGCGAGGTCTTCGTCGTAGGCCATGAAGTGAATCGTACGCGGTCAGTGCGTTCCTCGGCTCATGTGAAGCTCCAAAAAGAACCCGTTAGTCCAACGGAAGCCAGCACAGCCTCTGCATCCTCGGCAGTTCTCTTCTTCCATCCCGCAAGGTGCCGGCCTTCGAACCAGGGCTGAGACAGAGTCCAGAGCTGCTCGATTGACATCCGCTCACCTCTTGGATGGCCGGCTGCGATCCATCGCGCGATGTGGTCCTCCGACCGGAAGATGAGCATGTTCGCTCAGGTGTATGCGATGTCGTCGTACCAGCTCCGCGCCGGGACGCCAAAGTGAACGACGTACTCCTTGGGCGATATTGCACCGCCCTTTACTTCGATGGTTAATGGCTCCTGACAATCGGGACAGGCTGTTGTCACGATTCCATCCGAATCTGTCAATACGAGGATCCCTAGAGCGTCCCAAACGCAGATCGCGTCCCACTTTTTGTCGCCTGTACCGACGCGAAATGGTTCGGCTCGTGCCGAGAATGGATGCGCGAGCCACACTTCGCGAGTTTCTGGATCGAGAGCGACCACGCTTTCGTGGTCGAGCTTCTCGAGTGCATCGCGTACTCCAGCGGCGTCTCTACCCCGAGGGAGCCGGCGAGCTCTTCGACGGTCGGAGCTCGACGTTCATCGATGAACCATCTGTAAACCTCGACCCGGACGTCGTCGACGCTCATGCCGTCAAGGACATCACGGTCGTCTCCCATTTTGAAGGCCCTTAGTGAAAAAGCCAAGAACGAGATCAGGTGTCATCCAGCTTCGCTCAAGCTCTTTTCGGGATGTACCAGGAGAGGTTGAAGTAGTCGCCCCGCGGATGGAATGTGACGCTTCCGTATCCGGTGGCGCCTCGGTAGTAACCCGCTCCTCCAATCACGGCGACGTGAATCTTCGACCCTCGATGCTTCTTCGTCGGATAAGTCTCTTCGAGATAGAGCTTCCCCTGCCCGAACATCGTGACCTGTGTTTGACAAAACAGACGTCCGCGGTTGCCCGGCCGCATTACAACGCAAGAGTTCTCTATGACACCGACATCCTTTTCGAGCCTTCGGACTCGGGCACGATCGAACCTTTCGTCGCCGATGCCGGTGCCGGGCTTGCCCTCGTCAACGTATGTGGGCTGATATCTGCTGGTTCTGTACCAGAAATGAAACTCGCTCCCGCGATGCAATGTTTTGGAACCTGACGCGGTGGAAGGTGTCGCGAGGGCAATCGCGGCTGCCGCCGTTGTAACTGCTGTGAGGACCACTATGAGTTTGGTGGATATCGTCATACTTCCCCCTTATTTTCTAGCGGCGTCCCCTACATGTGGATCTCCTTCGTCATTCAGTAGTTCGATCACTCGGTCGGGAGGCCGCCCGATGACCGCGCGGTTACCTCGTATAACGATCGGCCTTTGGATCAGTCGGGGATGAGAGACCATCGCGTCTAGGAGCTGATCCCGAGTTGCCGATTCAAGGTTCAGATCTTTGTATTCGGGCTCATCGATTCGCATCATCGCTCGTGGGTCATCGGCTCCCAGCAGTTTTAAGACCCGTTCCAGCTCGTCTCTCGTAGGAACGTTTTCTAGGTAGCGCTCTCTCGAGGACAGCGCGAGCGAGGCGATCACTCCGAATGCGACATGGTCTGCTACTTGGGGCAACGGATCGAGCGAACGGATCAATGGATAGCGACGACCGATGAGTCCGAGGTCGATGCCCGCGATCGCCAGCCCGGCGACTATGCCCTCACGGATCGGTTTCTTCCGTGGCAAGAGCACTGCCATCAGGATCGCCCAGAATGCCGACAGAGAAAGGTGAACGGGGATTGCGGCAAGCAGCAAGCGGCCACGCCGATCCTCTTCTGGCCGGATGATCGAACCGGCGGCTACCGACGGCTCCAAAGGGTCGCGACCGGTCGCGACTGCAAAAAGCGTCGAGGGGGCACCGCTCAAAATCGCTGCCGGTAAGGCAGCTCTTAGTGCATCCCCAACTACACCGCGGAAGGTCACCGATCTATCTTTTAGCGGCGCGTTACTCGTCCAGCGAAGCCATGACCTGGGCGGGATAACGGTCGCCGGCAGCGGCGTCTTTGGGGAAGGCTTCGTCTAACCGTTGCAGGTCCGCGTCATTCAGCTCTACATCAACTGCTGCCGCGTTGTCCTCGAGGTACTTGCGTCGCTTTGTCCCGGGGATTGGCACGATGTCGTCGCCTTGGCTGAGGACCCAAGCGAGGGCCAACTGGGCCGACGTAACTCCCTTTTCATTTGCGAGCTCTTCGACGTGCTCGACCAACTCCAAGTTGCGATCGAAGTTCTCACCCTGAAAGCGAGGCGCGAACCGCCGGAAATCGGTCGGTTCGAGATCGTCGATCGACTTGATCTGACCGGATAGGAACCCGCGTCCAAGCGGGCTGTACGCGACGAAGCCGATTCCCAGCTTGCGTACCGTTTGCAAGATCCCGTCCTCAGGGTCACGCGACCACAAGGAGTACTCGGTTTGCAACGCAGTTATTGGGTGAACCGCGTGAGCTCTTTCGATCGTTTCGGAAGCTGCTTCAGACAAGCCGAGGTAACGGACCTTCCCTGAATCCACGAGTTCGGCCATCGCTCTGACGGTTTCTTCGATAGGAGTTTTCTTGTCCACGCGGTGTTGGTAATAGAGGTCGATGTGATCGACGCCGAGGCGCTCGAGTGATGCGTCGCACGCCGATCGCACGTACTCGGCATCTCCCCGGATCCCAAGTCGTTCACCCTTGGGGCCTCGCACGTTTCCGAACTTCGTTGCGATGATGAGGTCGTCGCGCACCTCGCGAAGTGCTCGTCCGACGAGCTTTTCGTTCGTGAAGGGCCCGTAAATGTCTGCGGTGTCGAAGAAGTCGATCCCAAGCTCGACTGCCCTGTGGATCGTTGCTATCGCTTCATGTTCGTCCGCTGTCCCATAGAACTCGGACATGCCCATGCAACCAAGGCCGATCTCCGAGACCTGAAGCCCTGTCGATCCGAGCGATCGCTTTTCGATCAGATTCCCCTTCCTGCTAGCTCTTGGGATTTGCCGAAGGTTGAGCGTGGATGCCTGAGAGGGGAGGCTTCTTCTTCGCAGGCGAAGCTCCCACAGATGTGAACTCGCGAGCCAGACGTCCTTGTGCGGCATTCGCACTTATCGAAGCGAGCAGCGGCAAGGGCTCGTTTTCGGTCGGACGCGACCATCCCGTCGATCGGAATTCCCCGGCATTCTCGATCCACGAAAGGGAAAGTACCGGGAGAATGACGATGCGAGTTGCAACCGCGATCGCCCAGCTGATCCAGTAAAGGGCAATCGGCTTCCAATCGTTGTGTCCGAGGACAGAATGTGCGTCTCCAAAACCAGGCTGACCGGGTTGGAGAACCTTCACTAATACGAAGAGGATGATGAATTCCCCTACGCCCAACACGAACGTGAGCCACGGCGGCTGCCACTTGATGATGAACGGATAGAAAGCCGTGTCGAGCGCAACTCCCATCAGCAGGTAGATGCCGATAGTCACGATCCAACCCTCGTCATGCGTTATCAAAGACAGGATCATCGCCAAGAGAGCGGGCCCGACAAGAATCGCAACCCTCGTCTGGACCCGACCCAACACTGTGGGACACATCAGGCGACCTGCTCGGCTCGTCGAACCTGGCGTATGGCCCTAGCGGATTCATGCGAAAGAGACATCTGAAGCGCTAACCGCGAGAAGAACGGCCGGTACTTCAGTCGTTCGGCGACTGCACAATCTGAAACGAATCGGCGGGCTATGTACTTGACACCAGCGATGGTGTCTCCGTTGGGGACAACAGCATTCGCGTAGATCCCGTTAACGCAAAGCCGTGAGTCGGGCATGTCCAATCCGGGAACTCCACAATTGCCTTGCAATCTCAATCTGCCACCCTCGAGTGGGATCTTGTAATGCTCGATCAATCGACGTAGAAGCGGAATGCTGAGCGCAGACTTCTGAAATCCGGTCGCGCAGACCACGCCAGTGACATCGAGCCATCCC
>JBHELU010000067.1:0-2533 GCA_046262955.1 Actinomycetota bacterium
GGCCTCGAAACCAGGCATCCCTTTCTCGACAACGAAGAGAGTGAGCCCTCCATGACCCGCGGCCTTCTTTTCCTTGTCGCCACGGCGCGCTCCGCTAGCGCCTTCGACGACCTTCTTTTCCTTGTCGCCACGGCGCGCTCCGCTAGCGCCTTCGACGACCTGGTCGGTCTTGGCAGCAACAACGACGAAGTCGGCCCACGCTCCATTAGAGATGAACAGCTTGGATCCATTGATGATCCAGTCGTCACCGTCGCGCTTCGCGGAACACTTGAGCGACGCCACGTCCGACCCCGCATCGGGTTCGGTTACGGCGAGGCCACCGACCGATCGACCTTCGATCGCCGGCCGAAGCCAGCGCTGATGCTGCTCGGACGTCCCGAAGTTGTACAGGTAGAGGCACGCAAGATCCTTGTGCGCCCCCAAAGATGCAGAAACCCCACCGGAGTGGCAACCGACGAGTTCTTCCGTGATGACCGCGTCGGCAAGGAAGTCGGGTCCGGAGCCCCCGACCTCTTCCGGGAACTTCATCCCGAACAGACCCAGCTCGCCCACCCGCGAGAAGATCGACTTCGGGAACTCGCCCTGTCGTTCCCACTCTTCTGCATACGGGGCAAGCTCCTTTTCGACGAAGCCGCGCACCTGCGCGCGTAACTCGTCGTGCTCGGGCGAGAACAAGAGGGTGTCGCTCATAGGCCTTCGATCCGACCGATCACTTCTCGCATCACCTCGTCGGTCCCACCACCGATGCGGATAAGCCGTGCGTCGCGCCATGCCCGCTGGATCGGAAATTCCATCGCGTAGCCGTAACCGCCGAATATCTGCATGCAACGATCGGCCGTCTTCCACGCGACTTCGCCGGTCAGGAGCTTGGCCATCGAGATCTCGCGTACGGGATATTCGCCGGCATTCACCTTCCATGCGGCCTCGTAAACGAGCTGCTGGGCGGCCTCGATCTCGGTGATCATGTCGGCCAGCATGTATCGGATCGCCTGGTGTTTCGCGATCGGCTTTCCAAAGGTGTGGCGCTGCAATGCGTATCCGCGGGCCGCATCGAACATCCGGTGCGCGCCTGCGATCGCGCCGGCTGCGCCGATCAACCGTTCGCCTTGTAACTCCCAAGAGATGTTGTAGAACCCCTCGCCCTCTTTGCCAAGCAGCGCGTCTTCGGGCAGAAACATGTCGGTGAAAGAGATCTCTGCGGTGTCCGAGCTGTGCATCCCAACCTTGTCGAGAGTTCGCTCGACCTTGTATCCCGCAGTGTCCGTGTCGACCACGAACAGCGAGATGCCCTGATGACCTGCGTCTCGATCGGTTTTCGCGACGAGGGTCATAACGTTTGCTCGTCGTCCATTCGTGATGAAGATCTTGCGGCCGTTCACCAGCCATCCGCCGTCTACTTTCTTTGCCGTTGTGGCGATCGACGCGACATCTGATCCCGCATCGGGCTCGGAGATCCCGAGACAAAAGATCTTCTCGCCGGCAAGGGCAGGAACGAGGTAGCGCTTCTTCTGCTCTTCGGTCCCGAACTTGAATAGCGGGGGCACCGCCATATCGGTCTGGACCGCGACCGCCATCGTCAGACCTCCAGTCCCGGACCCGGTCATCTCCTCGGCCAGCACGATGTTGCAGAGATAGTCCCCGCCGCCTCCCCCGTACTCCTCCGGATATGAGAGCCCTAGGAATCCCAGCTCCCCCAGCCGCGAGAAGACCCGGTCCGGGAAGCTGCCTCTCGCTTCCCACTCCTCTGCGTGAGGCGCGAGCTCGGCCTCGACAAATGCGCGGATCGAGTCGCGTAGCTCGTCGTGTTCCTCAGAGAACGGCCAGTGACTCACTCGTCGAGCAACGATCTGCCGATGATCATCTTCTGGATCTCAGAAGTGCCGCCGCCGATAGCGATCAGTTTTGCGTCGCGGATCGCCCGCTCGATCGGGTACTCCTTTATGTAGCCATATCCGCCGAAGATCTGCGTCGCCTCGAGCGCGTTGCGCATAGCGGCTTCGGCCACGAAGTACTTGGCCACGCTTGCCTCGACCTGATGCGGAAGACCCTCCTGCTTCATCCACGCAGCCTTGTAAAGCACCAGCCGGGCCGCGTCGTAGTAGGCCTTCATCTCGGCGACCTTGTGTTGTATCGCTTGATGCTTCGCTATCGGTTTGCCGAAAGCCATTCGCTCACGCGCGTACGCGATCGCACCATCGAGTGATGCCTTCATGCCTCCGATCGACGAGGCGATCATCACCGTGCGCTCCCAGTCGAAGCACTCGAAGGCAACCTGCCACAGCGCGGCTCCCTCGTCGCCCAACAAGGCGTCCGCGCCGACCAGGCAGTCGTCGAAGTGGAGCAGAGACAAAGGTGACGAGCGCGTGCCCATCTTGTCGAGGTCACGGCCGACCGAGAAACCGGGATTGTCTGTCTCCACTATGAACGCGCTGACACCGTGACCCGGGCCCGCATCGGGATCCGTCACCGCGATGACGATCACCGAGTCGGCGATCGATCCGTTAGTGATGAATATCTTGGAGCCGTTGATCAC
>JBHELU010000068.1:0-8603 GCA_046262955.1 Actinomycetota bacterium
GCGACTCGCCCGTCCGGGAAGATCGCCACGCTGGAGAAGTCGAAGCGGGCGGCCGCCGTCTCGGAAAGGACGCCCCCCGTTGCAGGCAAGTCGCCCAAGCCGATCCGGTACAGCCGATCGAGCACCGGCCGACCCGATGCCAACGAGAACTTGTAAACGAAGTCTTGCGTGTTACCGGTCGCGGATTCCGTCGCGTGCACGGCCACCGCGGTGACGCCGGCCTGAGCGTTGGCCTTGACGTCCCAGTCGAGGTAGCTAGCCACCGAATAACCGATCGGCAACCTGATGGTTTGTTGGTCCCACGTCGTCCCGCCGTCTTCCGACATCCAATACTGGAATGAGTCGCTCTGGTCGGTGGTCCCGAAGCTGACGTAGTGGATCCGGCCGAGCGAGTCTTGCAGCACCGTGCCGACCGGCATCGAGTTGAACGAGTTGTAACGCTCCCATTTCAGATCCGGTGCATTAGTGACGTACCACTCGCCTGTTGCATTTTCCGCTATCGACCCGTGCACGAGGGGGAACATGTCTCCCTGCGATTGCGGCTGGATGAAATCGAGATCTTTCGACGCCCCCGTCGCAAGAGGATCGCTCGCCGATGCATTGACCTCCCCGTCGAGGGTCTTGTACGACACATGCAGATAGTGGAGCCCGTCGACGCTCGCGTAGTAGGGAGGATCGCCTTTCGGATAACCGCCGTGGAGCAGAACCCCGTACGGCCCGGTCTCGCCGTCCATCGAGTACTGACCTGGGAGAGTCGTCAGCCAGGGACGGTCGAAGAAGGGAGTTCGTAGCGATCCGTACGCGTAGCTCCACTTTTCGGTGGACGCGTCGTACTTGAACGAGACGATGCGGTCGGCCGTCTCTGCGTACCAGTCGACCGCGATGATGTCGCCGTTAGGAGCTGCCGAGATAACGCCCTCGTTTCCGAAAAGGGGTTCCTGAGTGTGGACCTCGGACCAGGTCTCGCCTCGATCGTCCGAGTACTGGGGATAAGTGCTGAAGTCGAGGAGCCTGCCGCTGGGGGTGGTCGACAGATATTGCTCTGCATAGTTCCCCGGAGTGTTGAGTGAGTCCAAGCCCCCTACGACGCGCCACTCTGTTTGCCCCTCTATCCCGTTCGCGTCGTAGGAGGGGTACGACGAAGCGTTCACGGGGAATTGGATCGGATCCACTTTGCCGGGAAGCACGTCCGGTAGCGGCTCGGCCTTCGCCCGCGTCGGGACGACGCTCGAAAGAGACAGGACAACGACCGAAAGGAGCAGCCCCGTTAAGCGGAGGCGGCCCTTAACTCCGGTGAGCATCCGGTATGGGTTCGCCGTTAAATCCGCTGTTCCTCCGCAGGTCCAGGCGGTGGGTCTGCCGAACCACTAACCCCATGAGGCGGACTTTGGGTTTACTGGCTGCCTTATTCCTCGTGTCAGGGCTCGCAGCTCCGGCCCGTGCCGATATCGACCACACCGTTTGTCCTCGGATGGGGACTGCCCCCGGCGGCACCTCGTTCGACATCGGGGGCTCGGGCGCACAGGCCATCGTCGGAGGCTGGCGGGTCCAGGGAGAAAGCGCTGATCTTTGTTTTCGCGGGCCGGCCGGCATCTATGGACCCACCTCGGTGACCGCTCAGTGGACGAGCGCGTGGCATCCGGTCACCAAAGGCGGCTTCTCGGGGGACTTTCAATTGACTACTGCGGACCCCAGCGATGACGTTACCTACACGGTGGCATTCCGCGCCCGCTTCAGCAACCGCGGTTGGGGGCCTTGGTTGTCGGACACTTTCAAAGTGTCCCCACCTGCATCGCTTGCCGGTGGCGCCGACGATGGAGTTACGTTCGTGGTGAGCGCCGGCAAGCGGCCGCGTCACCTGCCGAAGGTGCGCTGGCAATGGAAGATCATCGCCACGACGGCGACCCCAACAGCTCTCGATGCGAGCGTGAACCTGATGACCCACTAACGCTCGCTCTGTGGTGTCGGAGAGGAGACTTGAACTCCTACGCCCCGTTAAGGGCACCAGGCCCTCAACCTGGCGCGTCTACCAATTCCGCCACTGCGACGAAGTAAAGGCCCCGCACGTGCAGGGCCTTTTTTGATTATACGAAGTCGCGGATGGCCACCGGCGGTCAAGAAGCCGGTGGCCCCGCGGACAGATCGTTACGATTTTGCGCTTGCGTTGACCTTCTTGGTTGCGATCTTGGTCAGGAGCTCGTTGGCCTTGGACTCCTCGTCGAGAGTCTCCTGCAGCTTCTTGGCTGCATCGTCGAGGCCCAGCTGCTGGCTGATCGTGCGGGCTGTCCCGTAGGCAGAGATCTCGTAGTGCTCGACGCGCTGCGCCGCTGCGATAAGAGCAGCGTCTATTGCGTCGTTGTCACCGGTCGCCTTGATGATCTCCTCGCCTTCGGCGATCAGACCCTTCATTGCCTTGCACTCTTCGTTCCCCGGCTTGATGCCGGCAAGCTCGAAAGCATCCTCGATGCGCGAAACGTGCTCTTTCGTTTCCTCGAGGTGGTTCTTGATCGCTTTCTGCAATTCAGTATTGGACGCGGCCTCGGCGACCTTGGGTAGCGCCTTTACGAGTTGCTGCTCTGCGCTGTAGAGGTCATTCAATTGCTCTTCGAGGACGTCCTGCAAAGAGTTGAGCTTCATGGTCCCTCCTCGGGATAGACGAATTCCGACATCTAATGACTTACCCGGTCGGCGTGGAAAGCAACCGCAAAGCAAGCTCTAGCCGGGTTGACCCGACGGGAGTCAGAACTAGTGATCGGCGATCGAGATTCCGGTCGCGTCGAAGCCTCCGGTCGTATCGAACACGATCCCGTGCACCCACTTCTGCGCTGCCCAATGGGTCATGAACGATCCGATCGGAACTATCGGGACGTCTTTCAGGATCAGCTGCTCGGCCTTCTTGTAGTCCTGGATCCTGACTGCGCCGTTCGGTTCGGCTGCCGCTTGGTGGAGGATGCGGTCGACCTTGGGTGAAGCAAAGCCCGAATGGTTGTCCGGTGATGTCGAACCGAACAGAGCATCGAGAAACGCGCCGGGGTCCGGGTACTCGGCGATCCACCCGAGCCGGTACATGGACTGCTTTCCCTTCTTGAGCCGCTTCAGATATTCCGGGAAGGGATATGCCTTGACCGACACTTTGATGCCCACCGCCTTCAGGTTCTTCGAAACGGCTCGCGCGACCTGCCCGTGCGGGTTCCCCTGCGTATAGCTCAGCGAGAGCTTGCGCTTCTTCTTGGGGATCCCATTCAATAGGCGGCGCGCGGCGGACGGTGAGTAATCGCACAGCTTGAAGCACTGGTTCTCTTCGAACCCGTGCATGCCCTGCGGCACGATCCCACGGGGCGGCACCAAGGTCCCTTTGTAGATCCGTGTCGCGATCCTCGAACGGTCGATCGCACGACTGATCGCTTTACGGAACGTCGGCTTCTTGAGCTCGGGGGAGTTGACGTTCAGACCGTAGTAGTAGCCGGCCAAGAAAGGTTGGTATCCGGCATCTCCAAATTGCTGGGCGGCCGATTTGAATTGCTCGGACGGCACTTCGGCAACGTCGATGGCTCCATTGAGGAACGGAAGCCACGAGACCGACGGGTCTTGGTACGGCAAGAACCGCAGCCCGTCCAGTTTCGGCGTGGGAGTGAACGCCGTGAACGAACGCATCGACATCGGTTCGCCCGGATGACATGTTTGCGCGATCTGGAACGGGCCGTTCCCGACGGGCGTGCTGAGGAACGTCGTCGTGTGTTGCACGTCGCTCTTCAACAACGGAACGAGACCCGGGTGAGTAAGCACGATCGGGAAATCGCGATAGGGCCGCGTCAACTTGATCACTAACGTCAGATCGTCGGGAGTGGAGAGCCCGGAAAGATGGTTGTTCGTTCCCTCGATGTTCGTTGCTTGGAATCCCTGGACGTCTTGAAGGGTGTACGCAAGGTCGGACGCGTTGCTCTTTGTGGCGATGCGGTCGAACGCAAAAGCGAAGTCTTCGGACGTGACCGGTTCTCCGTTGTGGAACGTCATGCCCGGCCTTAAGTGGAAGGTGAACTCGCGGCCCCCATGAGTCGATGTCCACGATGTCGCGGCCGCGGGCGTGACCTTCTCGTCTACAGGGTCCCACCTCGTTAGTCCCTCGAATAGCTGGCGCGCTACGAGCTCGGCAGAAGGATCGGCGAGCCGCATGGGGTCGAGAGTCGCAGGGTCTCGGATCGCAACGGTAAGGACGGATTCGCCCGGCGAGAAGACGCTGGGAGTGGGAGCCGGCGTTGCGGGCGTCGCCGACGAAGTGACTAGAGAGTCGGCAGTCGAGACGGGCGGGGTCGACGACAAGACATCCGCAGCCGTCTTGTCATCGCATGCCGCTGCAAGCAATGCGACCGACAGCACCAGCGCGCCGATCGCGGCAAGCCGTCCCCGGCTTCGAGCAGTACCTCTCAGGTGTCGCTTGGTCGCTCGTTCCGGCCTTCGGCCGGACGGGTCACGACAAACGGAAGGCAAGCGCGATCGTGGTCGCCGTGAAGATGGTCGCCGTGATCACTGTGATCCGGTCGAGGTTTCTCTCCATCACGGTCGACCCCATGGCCTGGCTCTGCATCCCGCCACCGAACATCTCGGAGACTCCGCCGCCCCGGCCAGCGTGCAACAAGATCAGGAGGATCAGGGTCAGGGAAACGATCACGTGGATGGCCACCAGCACTGCTGTCACGCGTTCACACCTCTTCCTAGAAGTTGATTGGGCGGCCCATTAGGCCTCTAACAGGTTAGCTTGCCCGGCCGGGTTAGCCGCTTCGAGGGATCAGGAGTCGAGGGCGGTCTTCAGACCGTAGATCCCCGGCAGGACGCCCCCGAGGGGGTGTTGCAGCAGCGGGATCGCCTTCCAGTCCTGGTAGCGGAGCTGCCCCCTGAGCTCGGTCGCCGGAACCCCGATCAATCGGGCGAGCTTCACCATCCGGTGCAGATAGCGGGGGACGTCTTTCTGACGGACCGATAGCCCATCTATGAACATGGGGTCGTTGGCCAGACGGGCGATGTGAGCCGGCATCAACTGTTGCTTCGAGACATGGCCGCGGGTTTTGGGAAGCGACGGTAGCGGACGCGCCTCTTGCGGGTTCCACACCTGATCGGAGTTCGAATCGGGCGCTCCCCACACGAAGGCGAGGCCGGCGGGGTTCTCGTGAGCCACTTTCGCTGCGACCTGGAGGCCGAGCACGGCGACGAGGCACGCCGCAAACAGATACGGAAGCCGTCCGACGGGGCGGTCCCACCGGTTCTTGAAGGGGGCCGCGAATGCGAAAGCGGGTTGGCGATCGGCCAGCGCGAGCAGGCGACTCACCCTGCGGCTGATCCGTGCTCGCGGTCGAAGGACGGCGAGCGTCGGTGCAGGTCCGTGGCCCTTACCGGAGAGAACCTCACACACCCGGACCAGTCCCGATGCGACCGCGAGAGGGCTTCCGGTCATCTCCGCTGCGCGCCGGTCGGCTTCGAGCTCCCGATCGGACTTGAGCCGGCGAAACGCTATGTGAGCGAATGGGTTCCACGCCACCATGTCGCGCAAGACTCCGGCCGCGAATACGAGATGGACGTCGTGAGACTGCAGGTGAGCGATCTCGTGAGCCAGGATCGCATGCAGCTCCTCTTCATCGAGCTGATCGATCAGGTCTTGCGAGATAAGGATGCGGGACCTAAACGCTCCCGCCGCGAATGCCCCGGATAAACCTTCGGGAAGCACTCGAACTTCGGGCAATTGACTGAGCCCGGCGATCTCCGACAAGAACGCTGTGGCTTCGAGCACCCGGTCGTTGGTCATGTAGTCGCTGTGCGCGATCAGGCGATGCACGAGCACCGCGCCCACGGCGCGACGCACCAGCATGAAGGAGCTGACCGACAGACCGATCAGAAGGAGCCACGGGCCGGCCGATCCCGATAATGCATATAGATGGAACGAATGCGAATCGGGGTCGGCGAGGAAGAACAAGTGCAGCAAGCTGCTCGGGTGCGTCAGTAGCCCGATCCGAGCGGGCCGCAAGATAGCGATCTCGGGAAGCACCCCATGCTCGTAGATAGTTGCAGCGATCAGCGGCAAAACCAAAGGGATCCCGAGCAACAAGCCGGAAGAAAGCCCCCCGGGTCGAGCGATGAGGCGACGCAGCACGAGAGCGGCTAGAAGGGTTGCGACGGATACAGCGATTATCAAGACCCACGCGGAGTCCGTCTCCAGCGACAGGACCGTCGGGGCCGCAGTCGTCACTTCGGCTGGCTTCTCCGCTGATCGATAGCGGCGCGTAGGCGATCGATGACGTCGGCATCTTCTTCTTCGACGCGATCAAGGAAGTACGCAACGGCCGGGTCCGGGAACCTGGTGACCAACCAATCCACGACGGACTTGACGGTCGAGTTCGCGTACTCCTCGCGGCTGACCCGGGCCCGGTAGTGATGAGCCGGCTGGTCTTCGATCCGCTCGAGCAAACCCTTGTCGGCGAGGCGGCCCAGCGTGGTCATGACCGTCGTGTACGCGATCTGGCGCTTACGCCGGATGGCCTTGTGGACGTCGCGCACGGTTACTTCGCTGCGATCCCAGACGACATCCATGATGTCGTTCTCGAGGGGGCCGAGCACGTCCGCGAGCGTGTGCTTGCGTCTGGCTGCTGCCACGATGCCTCCTACTCTGAGCGGCTCACATCGTAGCCGTGTTCGAGCTGGAGCGGGAGGCTATTCCCGAGCCACTGACACCAGGTTGGGCATGATCTGCGGCCCGGCTAGATGCCCGATGGCGCCGTGCCGGGAAGCGCTCTCGCCGTAGGTCTCGACGCCGTCGGGAGAGACTCCCCCACCGGAGACCAGCAAGGGAACCGGCCCATCCGTATGGGCTTTGCGGAGACAGCTCGTTGAGTGGTCGGCCGTGACGGCGACGATGTTCTTGAAGAGATCGAGCGAGTCCACCAGCGGCGCAAAGAAGTGCTCGTCGATCTCTTCGATGCTCGCGAGCTTCCCTTCGTAGTCACCATCGTGTGCGGGAACGTCCGGGCCTTTGATGTGGATGTACAGCCCGTCGTATCCCTCGATCGCTTCGAGCGCCAGCTTTGCCCACGATTCGTATTGCTCGCCCGGTGGGATCCCGGTTACCGCTTCGACCTCGCCCATCTGAGTTAGGCGAGCGATACCTATCTCAACGGGCATCTCGACGAAGCATCCGAAGTTCATCCCGAATTTCTCTTTGAAGGGAACCAGCTGCGGCAAGTGATCACCCGCATCCCGTGTGAGCACAAAGTTGCCGGGCATCTTTCCCGCGGCGCGCCGCGCCTGGTTCACTTCCGATGCGTTCCACGTCTCGTCCGCAGCGCGAAGCCATTGGTTGCTGAGATCGGAAGCCTTTACCGCTGCGGCGTCGGACCCATGACCATCGATCGGAGCCACCGTGACGACGTGATTGTCGAACGTCTCCTTGGCAACTCCGAGCGCTCCTTGACGACCGTAGGCAGGGTCGGAGTTCTCGACTTCGGCGGACAGCGGTCCTTCATTCGAGCGGAGCACGAGCACACCGCGATGGCCGATCGTTGCGCGGAAGTCGAAAGTGGCACCGTCTAGATGGACCTTCTGCTGGACCTCCTTGGCCAGAGCATGAGCTTCCTCCGAGCTGAGGTCGCGTCCGACGCGCCGGTCGACGATCACCCAGCCGTCGCCCTCCGGTTCGACCGTCGCGAAGTTGACCCGATACGCGAGCTCGCCGTCCGCGACATCCAATCCGGCACCCACAGCTTCCAGGGGGCCGCGGCCGGTGTGGTGCTCGTGCGGGTCATAGCCGAGGATCGCGAAGACCGCGATGTCGGATTCTGGTGCGATCCCCTCTCCGACGGTAGTTACGTAGCCGTTGCGGCCGCGTGCTGCCAGCGCGTCGAGGCGAGGAGTGCGCGCAGCCTCGAGTGGCGTCTTGTCTCCGAGCTGTGGGATGGGGTCGTCACCCAGTCCGTCGAGGATCACGTAGACGAGGTTCTTCGGGCTCACGATGCTGCTTTCACGATCGCTGCGAAATCGCTTGCATCCAACGAAGCACCTCCGACCAAGGCACCGTCGATGTCGTTCTGACCGAGCAGCGCTTTCGCGTTGCCGGCCTTCACGCTCCCGCCGTACTGGATCCTGATCGCGGAGGCCACGTCGGCTCCGGCCGCCTGCTCGACGACCTTGCGTATGTAAGCGATCGTCGACTGAGCATCGTCGGGCGTGGCGGTCTTTCCGGTTCCGATGGCCCAGATGGGCTCATACGCGATGACTAGCGAAGTTGAGTTCTGGGGCTTTATCCCGTCGAGGGCAGCGCGCACCTGCCGCTCGACTTTGCCCTCGGTCTCACCGCGCTCGCGCTCTTCGTCGGTTTCACCGCAGCACACGATCGGCGTGAGCCCTGCCGCGAAAGCCGCCTTCACCTTCTTATTCACGTTCTCGTCGGTCTCGCCGAAGATCTCGCGGCGCTCGGAGTGGCCCAAGATGATGTAGTCGACGTCGAGGGCGGCCAGCATCCCCGGGGAGACCTCGCCCGTGAAGGCTCCTGACGTCTCGAAGTGCATGTTCTGTGCGCCCAAGCCGAAGCTGTATCTGTCGGAGTCGATCAGAGTCTGGAT
>JBHELU010000069.1:0-4845 GCA_046262955.1 Actinomycetota bacterium
CCAAATCGCATTAACTGGGCGATGCACCGTGGAGGACACAGTCGGCATCCTCCGGACTCCTGACCGACCGCGCCGGCGATCCGGGGTCGCGGCCGCCGCCGCAGATCGCATAACTCGGATGTCGCACGCGGGTTGAGGAAACCGCTGCTCTATCCACTGAGCGACGGGGCTCGCGGGCAGCGTAGCGTTGAGAGCGAACGGAGCCAGAGAGTCGCACGCATCTTCAACGCGCAAGGCCTAGAGGCACTCGACCGTCTCCGAAACGTCTCTTCGACGGTCGCCCTCGGGGGCCTTGCGCATCTACTACCAGGAGCTACGAGGATCTAGCCTGGATGATCTCGAGTCCCGGATCGGTGTGGATGTCATGCGCATGATCGTGACGGTGCTGACACTCCTCTAGCGCTGCTTGGAGCGCGGGCCGCTCGCCTCGCGGGCAGCGTAGCGTTGAGAGCGAACGGAGCCAGAGAGTCGCACGCATCTTCAACGCGCAAGACCTAGAGGCGCTCGACCGTCCGACCGCGGGCTAGTCGACGTGCTGAGTGTCGGCGAGCTTCGAGGGACGGAGCACGCGGGCGGCGTCGGACTGGCGACTCACCGATGCCGGGCGCGGCGACCTCCACTGGCCGAACTAGCGCGTCGAGGCGGGCTCGGCGTAGCGACGAGCTCGCCCGCAGCGATTGAGTGCTCGCGGCTAGCGACGAGGCCCAGCGGCATGATCGGCTGCGCTACCTCATCGGGACGGCCGAGCGAATGCCGCCGCAGATGTTGACCCGTTGGCTCTGAGAGTCGAGAATCCCCAGGGTCCCGAACCGATGGAGGTCTAATGGCTAACTGGAAAATGAGCGGCCCGTACTTCAAGAGCTGCAACTGCGATCCTGGGTGTCCCTGCGACTTCAACAGTGAGCCGACACATCACGAGTGCGAAGGCATCCTCGGCATGGAGGTAAAGCAGGGGAACTTCGACGAGGTCTCGCTCGACGGTGTCAAGTGGGCGGTCGCTTACCACTGGCCCGGCCCGCTGCATGAGGGGAATGGGACCGTCAAGGCGTACTTCGACCCGTCCACGTCAGAAGAACAATTGAACGCGATGGGCCAGATCCTTACGGGTCAGGCCGGTGGGAGCTGGTTCGAGGTCGTCGCCTCGATCGTCAGCGAGATGAAAGATCCCGCCGTCGTTCCGCTCGACTTCAAGTTCTCCGGTCGCAGCGCGACGCTCAAGATCGGCGATGTCATCGAGAACACGTACAGCCCGATCAAGAACCCCGTCACCGGCGACGAGGAAACGGTGATCATCAAGATTCCGGGCGGCATGGAGTACTCACAAAACGACGGAGAGGCGCAGGTGGTTCGCAGCGACACGCTCCGCTCGACGGATGAGATCGCCTTCGATCACCAGGGGACGCACACCTCGTGGGTGGAGGATCAAACCTTTAGCAGCCAGCGCTGAGGAAGACTAGGGTTGCATGGCAGGGCCATGCATATGTCCGGGTTGCGTGAGGCCCGGAACGGTACTGGGCGCTGAAGCGATCCAGATTCCGCCAGCGACGAATCCGACCGCGAAGATACGTCCGAGGTGACCGCCGAAAGGCAGCACCTTCTGAGCGAAGATCAGGGCTGCAACCACGGCCATCCAGAGGATGCTCATCACTCCGAGCCCGAACAGCACGAGCATCAAGCCCCAGCAGCAGCCGACGCAGTACGTCCCGTGCTCGAAGCCCATTCTGACCGCCCCGCGGGCACCGTCACGCCAACCGCCAAGCACGAAGTGCAGGGGCGAACGGCAGTGACGTAGGCACGCGTTCTTGAGTGGCGTCAGCTCGTACAGGCCGGCAAGTACGAGGAGCACGGAGACGACGTACGGGCCGCCCCGGCTCCAGTCGAGGAACTCGAGATCGAGTGCGCGCAGGCCCCGGTAGAGCGCATATGCGGCCAGCCCATACAAGGTCCAGACCAAGAGATACGAACCGACGAAGATCCAGGTCGGCACGGACTGCCCATGCCGGCGCGTATGGCCAGCGGAAACCTTGTCGAAGAGGAGCACCATCGGCAGGACCGACGGCAGCATCATCGCCATCATCATTGTGCACCAGACGCCCAGGTACCAGCCGAGCCCCCCGAGATCCGTACCGGGACCGGCGTCCATCCCGCGCATTCGTTGGACCGTGACGATCCAGGTCGCGAGCGCGGCACCGAGCAGGAGCCCGGCTTGCTGGGTGCGGCGGGCCGTCATGCGGCGAACGATAAGGATCCGGCGACGAACCGCCAAATTCCTACGGAAGGGGAACCGGACGTACGCGGTCGGCAGCGTTCTCTTGCCCTTGACCTTGAGGCTGGAGCGCTCTAGGAGGGTTTTGCGAAACGCGCCTCGGCCTGCAGGAACGCTGTGGTCTGGCGCTCCGTCAATTCGACCGGCCTGCTCGCGTGAACGCGTGCGTGAAGCACTATCGCCGCGGTTTCGATAGCTCCAGGCGCGTTGGCTACGCTTGCCGCCCGGCCTCCGCTGGCGTCCGTAGCCTGTAGCGATGTTCGCCGTCGGGGGCACCGATTATCCGCTCTGCCTCCTTGACACGTTGGCCGTGAGCGCGATGGTCAAGGAACCGGAGGTGCTCGACCGCTTCTACAGCTGGGCGATGACCCCGACCCCTTGTTTCGTCCCGTGCTTTTCGCCCTTTACGCTCATCGAGCTTCGCCGCAGCCCAAACGTGTTCCGGCAGTTCATCGAAATGTTCCACCCGCGCCCGTGTGTGCTGCTGAAGGGATACGACTGGCTGCTGCAAGACGAGGTCGAGGCATATCCGGATCCGTCCGGGATCGACCCGTGCGCGCTCGCCTTCACGCCTCTCGGCGACGCTTGCAACCTTCTCGCAATCTCCCCGCCATCATGCATACCCCAGAACTGTTGAAGCAAGAACAGGGCTGGAATGCGAGTCGCCATGAGATCGTCGATGGGATGGTCTCGCTCGTCCCTAACTTTCCTCCTGAGGGCACCGCATACACCCGTGCCCAGCTAAAAGAGTTCATCTTCTTGGCGGGGTTCGAGCAGCTTGTCCTTCGGGCCGAAGGGTTCGTCACCCGCATGCTGAGCGAAGGGAACGAGGTGAAGCTCGATGCGTTCCCCTCCCTCAAGGCGAGCCTCTACACCGTCTTCCACAAGTTCTACGTCGACCGCAGCCGCGATCCGGCGAACTCAGATGCCTTCGACATCATCATCGCGGCAGGCCTCCCCTACGTGTAGGCGTTCTTGACCGAGCAGCATCAAGCGGAAGTCCTGCGAAAGACGAAGCGGCGGGATGACTTCCTCGACGGATTGCGAGTGTTCACTCTCCGAGACCTCCGCCAACCGATTCCGGCGTAGGCTCGCTTCGGCCGGCCGTCGATCAGTCGATCTGGATCCCGCGATACCGCTCCAACTGAGGGTCGGCGGGCGTAGCTCCAAAGCTCCGCAAGTACAAGTACAACCCTTCCTCTGTTCGGACGAGCGGCTTGAGCGTCTGCCAGGCCGAGCGAATGGTCTCGTTGCTCGGATCGACGATCCTCTTCCGAGCCGTGTAAGCGACGGCGTCTGCAAGCTGCAGGCCGACGGACTCGTGCGAAACCTCGAACTCCAGTCCACCGGCGAACAGCCTGCGAAGGTCAACGCCGTTACCGCTCTCGTTGCTGAAGTTCGCTACGTACGGATGTATCGGGGCCTGCGTCCATTCGATGACCGTCAGTAGCTGGATGCGCTCGGGGTTGCTAGCGAGGTACCGAGTAGGACTCGGTCGAGATGTTTCTCACCCGCGGCGAGCTTTCCCGGAAGCTTCGCGTCAAGAATGAACCTGAACTCCTCGAAATCGGGACGGTACTTGTCGTCGTGATAGACGCACCGCCTTGTTGATCGCGCGGTAGAACAAGTCAACAAGCGCGTTCGCTTGCACCCAGTCAGAGTGATCAGGCGTCCAGAGAACTCGTTCTCTTTGGCGATTCGCTCGTACCACTTAGGAATGGCTTCTCCTCACGCCAGGTGCCGAGGTTCTCGTGTAGCCGCGGTGCCTGGATCGAGCGGTGCTGTTCGATGTTCTTCTTCTTGACGGCGTTGTTGTCCGTCCCTTGAACGAGTGCGCAGATGCCTGATGCGCGGATGTAGCGGCAGGTCTCCCAGAGCTGGTCGTCCGTCAGCTCCCGCCCCTTCAACTCCTCGACGCCCCACTCGTCACGCTTCTCGGCGGTAGACCCGTTTTGATCGCGCATGCACGGGAACCCCCGTCGCATGGCGAATCCACCGAGCAGGCAGCGACGTCTCCGCAGGCCCTACCGCTGTACGCAGTGCGGAAACGAGATCGAGGTCGGCTCGACGAAACATCTGCCGCCGTATCCCTCGTGCTGCAACGGCCAGTACGAAACGCTCAGCGGTCGCGACAGCGTTGACGACCCGTACCCGAACCGCTAGCTCTTGTCGTTTCACGACATCGTCGAGAACGTCGGTAAGACGGTCGACGGCGTCGGCGTCTTTGTGATTGCGACCGGCGTTCTCTACTACACCGCCACCGCCGCGCGCCAACGCGGAGCAAAAACAGGCGATCGCTACACGACCTACCGCCAGGGAATCGGACGCGTCATCCTTCTCGGACTGGAGTTTCTCGTCGCCGGCGACATCATCAGGACCGTTGCCGTGTCCCCGACGTTCCGAAGCGCAGGCATTCTCGCGATTATCGTCGCCATTCGAACGTTCCTGAGCTTCACACTTGAGGTCGAGCTAAACGGACGCTGGCCATGGCAGCGGCTCCCGATCACGTCACCCTCACAACATTCAGCGAGATAAGTCCGCACCGGGCGAGCAACGTCGACGCGGCGTTCGGCTGGTTG
>JBHELU010000070.1:0-3702 GCA_046262955.1 Actinomycetota bacterium
ATTTACCCCTGAGCTCGGGTTGCCGGCGCCCTACGCCCGGGGCGAAGTCAGTGCCACTGGGTCGCGACCACGAAGGACACAGAGATCAGGCCCAGGCCGGTCCACAACTGGTAGGGCCGGGCCCCCCCGGGAAGGACGCCCAGGTAGTGCGTGACGATGATCGCCATCCCGAAGATCAAGAGCAGGAAAAAAAGCGTCCCAACCCATGCCGGGGACTGCTTCGGTTTCGCTTTGGGGGGTGGTTGATGTCGTCTGCGCTTGGATTTGCTTTTCGGCAAGTAGTACTCCCGTTCGATAGCCCGCGAGAGTCGAGATGTTACCGAAAGCGGCCGATAACCTGACCGTGATGGCCTTTCTGCGTGTCTTCGGGAAATCTCTCATATCGATCGGCTTCGGAGTGCTGCTGTTCGTCGGCTGGGCCCTGTGGGGCACGGGGTTCTACACCGCGAAACAACAGAGCCGGCTCGAGCATCAGTACGCGAGCCAGCCGGATTTCCCCCAGCCCACCTCTCATAGGAAGGGCCATCCAGTGAGCCCCTACGTGAGCCCTCCGGCGGGATGGGTCGACGGAGTGAAGCCGGGCGACGCCGTATTCCGCATCCGGATCCCCAAGATCAACCTCAACGACGGCAAGGGATTCATGGTCGTCGAGGGGGTCGATGAGGACGAGCTCAAGGCTGGTCCGGGTCACTACCCGAGCTGTCGTGCCGGCTTCCTTCTTTGCACCCACTTCACCGAAGCATGGCCCGGCGAAAAGGCACGTGTCGTCGTCTCGGGTCACAGGACCACTTACCTGGCCCCGTTCTGGGCGATCAACGAACTGGGCAACGGCGACAAGATCTATGTCGATACCCATTGGGGCAACTTCACTTACGAAGTAACCGATCAGCGCGCGGTCCTGCCGACCGACACATCCATCGTTCGGGAGGACACCAACGACGCCGAGCTCGTGCTGACGACTTGCAACCCACGCTTCTCGGCGTCCCAGCGCCTGGTGACGTTCGCAAAGATGGTGACCACCTCATGACGAAGCGACCGTGGAAGTCGAGATTGATCGAGCTTTCCCTCTGGGCGGCCCTATCGGTTGCGGTTGCGGCTGTGATGATCCACTTCGCGGACAAGCTGCTTCCCGGAACGAACTTTTGACGCTCGTATAAGGGCAACCCGCCTGTAGGCTTCGCCGACCGTGAAGGTTGCTGTTACAGGTGCGTGCGGCTTCATCGGGTCGCACATGGTCGAGGTCCTTGCTCGCGATGGCCATCAGGTCGCAGCCTGCGATCTTCCCTCCGCTCTGGATGCACCCTCCGACGATCGAACCAGGTTCCCAGAGGTGTGCAAAGCAGCGGGAGCCGAGCTTCGTCCGTTGGATCTGACCGACGCGGCAACGATCCCGGCCGCGGTCGAGGGGGCCGAGATCGTCTTCCATATCGCCGCGGTCTTCGATTACACGGCCTCCGAATCACTGCTCCGAGCGGTCAATGTCGAAGGCACTCGAAGCCTGTTCGAAGTCTTGGTGAAACAAGGAACCTGTCGGCGGGTCGTGAATTGGGGGGCCGGAGGCATCTACGGGCCACCTCGCCCGGAGATCCTTCCGTTCAAGGAAGACACTCCGAAGCGCCCGAGCAATCCGTACCTGGCGTCCAAATGGGACCAAGAGCGGCTGGCGCATGCTTATCGAGCGCGGGGTCTCCAGGTCACTTCCGTTCGACCGACCTCTCCATACGGCCCCCGCGCGGTGTACGGGTCTGGGCAACTCTTGATCGGTCTCGCCGAGCGGCCTCATCCTGTGGCGTTCAAGAACATGACGGGGAACATCCCGTTCGTGCACGTTCGCGATCTGTGTGCTGCCGCCGTGCATCTGGCGAGCTACGAGGACGCCGACGGCGAGGCTTACAACCTTTCCGACGACGGACGGATCGATGCGATCAAGCTTGCGCAGCTCATCGCAGCCGAGATGGGAACGACCGCTCAGATCCTTCCGCCCATGCCGTTGCCCGCCGTCCGCAAGATCCTGTCCGGGGCGGCGAAGCTGTCCATGGCATCGGCTCGCCGGCGCGGCAAAAGGCCCATGCTCGAGTACGACCAGGTTCAGTATTTCGGTCGCGATTTCCGTTACTCGAACGAGAAGCTGAAAGCCACAGGCTTCCGGTTCGCGTGGCCGGACCCCGAACCCGAACTGCGAGCGACCTTGCGCTGGTACGTCGATCATGGATGGCTCAAACCGCCATCGGTCTCCACCAGCAAGCGGGGCGTCGGATAATCAAAGTCAGCGCCGACCAGTAAGTAAAGGGGGCGATTGAGACCTTCATCATCGACTGGCCCATGTTGATGTTCATCGGGCTTCTGTTCGGAGCCTTCTCTCCCACCTCGCAGTGGTGGAAGAGCACCGCGTTCACTGCGGGCGCCGTTACGGCTGCCGTCTTTACCGCAACGGCATTCATCTCTTACGCGCTCGCACCCGACTGGATGTGGATGTATTGGATCGATCCCTCGCATGCAGCGTGGGCGCTGCCTGGGATCGCGATCGGCTACCTGTTTGTCTTCACAGTCAGCTTTGCGGCCGGCACTGCGATCAAACAACTGGGGACTCGCGTCCAAATCACTGCCGTCGTTGCCGCCCTATGCGGAGAGGTGGGGATCGTTGCGATCACGTGGGATCGCTACCACCGGATCGGAACCACGGCACAGTGGTTACAGGGAAAGGCGCACGAGTTGTTCTCGCTGCACCCCAGCGGCGCGGCTCGCGCTATCGGCGCGATGGGACCTGTGTTCGCGCTGGCGTTCGTCGCTTGCCTGGTGGTCACGTGGAGGTCGCGCGATGCGGTTGCTGCTGGTTGATAACTACGACTCCTTCGTCTACAACCTGGCGCAAGCGTTCGGCGCGCTTGGTGCGGAGCCCGTCGTGCTGAGGAACGACTCGCCATTGTCCGAGCTCCAGGCTGTGAACCCAGACGCCGTCGTCGTGTCACCCGGTCCGGGCACCCCAGACGAAGCCGGAGTCTCGATCGACGCCGTGAAGACTTTCGCCGGACGCGTACCGGTTCTAGGGGTTTGCTTGGGACACCAGTGCATCGGCGCTGCTTACGGGGGCCGGATCGAGCGAGCCTCGGTTGGACCCGTACACGGCAAGACGTCCTCGATCACTCACGACGGCTCCGGTTCATTCGCTGGACTACCGTCACCTTTCGTTGCGACTCGATACCACTCGCTTGCGATCGAGCAAGACGACGTGCCCGAAGATCTGGTCGTCACCGCCCGAAGCAACGACGGAGTGGTCATGGGAGTGCGCCACAAGTCGCTGGCAGTCGAAGGTGTCCAGTTCCACCCCGAGTCGGTGCTGTGCGAAGAGGGCCCCCGCTTGCTGCATAACTTTCTAATGTCTGTCGGGTAACCGGCTGCGACCGAGTCGTCCTTGCGGACCACGCTCCGCTCCTGCTAAGCGGGGCCCGCGCCTCGCTACGCTCGGGGTCTTTCCGCCCCGCTTAATTGCAGAGGGTCCGCTCGGAACGACTCGGCTCTTCGCCGTTTACCTACGCGAGTCGTGCTCTAAAGGCAAGCGCGAACAGATAGTTGCCCGGCAGGAATGCGGTGCCCGGTTGTACGAACAGCGTTGCTGAGTCGCCCGGCGACACCTTCGTTCCCGGCGAGGGCGATTGATCACACACCTTGTTCGGAGCGCAAATCTCTGAACCTGTGTAGTCC
>JBHELU010000071.1:0-6262 GCA_046262955.1 Actinomycetota bacterium
GTGCTGCCCCGGCTCATCGACGGGTGCGTTGAAGTGATGGGCGACGTCTATCCAGAGGTAAAGGACCGCCGCGACGTGATCCTCGACGTCGTGACGCACGAAGAGGAACGGTTCTCCGTCACGTTGAAGCAGGGCACCTCGTTACTCGACGAGAGGATCGCTGCAGCGAAGGAAGACAAAGGGACCGTCTTGCCGGGCGACGTTGCTTTCCAGCTGCACGACACGTTCGGGTTTCCGATCGACATGACGAGAGAGATCGCCCAAGAAGCCGGCCTCGGGATCGACTCCGACCGCTTCGAGAAGCTGATGGCCGAGCAGAGAGAACGCGCCCGTGCGGCTCGCAAGACCGAGCACGGCAAGGTCAGCGATCAGTCGCTCGCGGCTTTGCGCGAAGACAAGGGCCCAACCGAGTTCGTCGGCTACGAATACCTGACGACCGACGCACGGGTGGTGGCGATCTCCGATGGAACAAAGCCGCTGACCGTCGCACAAGAGGGGGACGAGGTCGAGCTCGTTCTCGATCGCACCGTTTTCTATGCCGAAGGTGGTGGGCAGGTGGGAGATACCGGCCTTCTCGAGGCAGTTGGGGGCCGCGCTCAAGTGCTCGACACGCAACGATTGGTCCCGGGTCTCACAGGCCACCGCGCACAGATCACCACGGGCGAGATCGCGGTCGGCGATGAGGTGCGTGCGACCGTGGACGGCATGCGGAGGCGTGGTTCCGAACGCGCTCACACCGCGACCCACATCCTGCATTGGATCCTGCGCGATCGCCTCGGCGAGAACGCCACGCAGGCTGGGTCTTTGGTCGAGCCGGGACGCCTCCGTTTCGACTTCCATCACTACGAGCCGCTCGATCCAAGCCGGCTGCGCGACATCTCTCAGGAGCTCGGAGCGCGGGTGCTGATGGACGATTCGGTGCGCGCGTACGAGACGAGCTACGACTTCGCGCGCTCCATCGGCGCGATGGCGATCTTCGGTGAGAAGTATGGAGACTTCGTGCGCGTGGTCGAGGTAGGTGACTACTCGAAAGAGCTGTGCGGAGGAACTCACGTTCCGCATACCACTCAGATCGCAACCGTCGTAGTCACCGGTGAGTCTTCCGTGGGTGCCAACCTGCGCAGGATCGAGGCGCTCGTTGGCCGCGAAGGACTGGCGTTCCTCGAACGGCGCGCTGAAGTGCTCGAACGTGCTGCCGAGACGCTGAAGACCGCGCCGGAGGACGTCGCGGAGCGAATAGAGAAGCTCCTGGCGACTCACAAGGAGATGGAGCGACGCCTTGCGGCCGTTGACAGACAGGGGGCGAGCGAAGACGCCGGCGAGCTGGCGGCGACTGCGACGGAGCTACCTTCGGGCAAGCTCGTCGTTGCGCGCCGAGACGCGCCGGTCGACGCGGTTCGAGGACTGGCGCAAACGGTCAAGGGGCGCCTTGGCACCGGCGTCGTGGTCCTTGGAACTGCAACGGACGGAAAGGCGAACCTGGTCGCCTCCGTTTCGAAGGATCTGGTGGCCGAAGGCATCTCGGCTCGCGACCTGCTGGCACCTGGAGCAGAGCTGCTCGGAGGCGGCGCGGGCGGCAAGCCTGAGCTGGCCATCTCGGGGGGGCCGCGTGCACAGCAACTTGACGACGCGCTCGCGGCGGTCGGAGAACGTGCGCGGTCGGCTCTTTCTGGGTGACGTGGAGTCGCGCTCGAAGAAGGTTCTAGGCATCGACTTCGGCGCGCGCCGGATCGGTGTGGCGATCGCAGATCTCGGTGCGCCGGTAGCGGTGCCTCTCGAGGTGATCGACCGCACCACGACGACAGCGTTAGAACGGGTGTTGCAGCTCGTGCGAGATAACGACGTAGCCACGGTCGTGGTTGGCCACCCCAGGATGTTGTCCGGCGACGAAGGTGCCGCGGTGGAAGAGTCGCGCGCCTTTGCCGAGCAACTCAGTGCTGCCGGCGTTGATGTCAAAGAGCACGACGAACGTCTGACGACGGTGATGGCCGAACGCGGCTTGAGAGATGCGGGCGTCAAGAGCGCGCGACGTAAAGAGCTACGCGACGCGGCGGCTGCCCAAATCATCTTGCAGAGCTACCTCGACGAGCAGAGATGACCCTCACCAGAAGAGGTCGCGCGGTTCGATTCGTGACTGTGATCGCGGCCGTCGCGTTGGTGGGTCTTCTCGCAGCCACGCTTTACCTCCGATCTATCGGCGTGTGGGGGTCCTCCGACCCCGGACACGTGGTCGAAGTGACGATTCCGAAGGGAGCCGGCACCTCACAGATCGGATCTTTGTTAGCGGCAAATCACGTCATCAAGTCGAGCTTCGGGTTCCGAGTCTCGGCGTATCTGAATGGAGGGGCGGGCGGCGTGGAAGCCGGCACCTACAGCTTGCATACCGGTCTAACTGCGGCGGACGCGCTCCAAGCGATGCTCGATAACCCACCGAAGCCGCCATTCGAGCGAGTGACTTATCCGGAAGGCTCGTGGCTTACCGACTTCGCTTCCATAACGGCGAGCAAGACCGACATCTCGGCCCAAGATTTCCTCGCCGAAGCGAAATCCGGCCAGATCCGATCGCACTACCAGCCGCCGAGCATCGATTCGTTGGAAGGACTGCTATTCCCCTCGACCTATCAGGTGGTTGATACCGACACCGCAACCTCGCTGATCACTCGGCTCGTCAAGACTTTCGACGACCAGGCATCGAAGATCGGGTTCTCTTCTATGGCCGCGCAGGGATACTCCCCTTACCAGCAGATCATCGTGGCCTCGATGATCGAGGCGGAGGCGAAGGAGTCCGAAGACCGCCCTTTGATCGCCGAGGTCATCTACAACCGTCTCGAGGCGGGCATCAAGCTCGGCATCGACGCCACCGTGGACTACGCGCTGGGCGAGCACAAGACTTCGCTGACCACGAGCGATCTTGCCATCGACTCGCCTTACAACACCAGGCTGAATGCGGGTCTTCCGCCCACTCCGATCGGCGCCGCGGGGACCGCATCACTCGAAGCAGCAGCTCACCCCGCGACCGGGTCTTACCTCTACTACGTGCTCGCAGATTGCTCCGGCCACCACGCGTTCTCCTCGACCTACGACCAGTTCCTGCAAGACAAAGCCCACTACGAGTCTCTGCAATGTTGAAAAGCGCGTCGCATCACATGGTCGGCATCTTGGGGTGGCCGCTCGAGTCGACTCTGTCTCCGGTCATGCACAATGCAGCGTTCCGCGTGCTCGGACTCGATTGGACGTACTACGCATGGCCGGTCGCGCCCGAAGATCTTCCCGATGCAGTCGGTGGGCTACGAACCCTCTCGGCGATGGGTGCCAATGTGACGATGCCTCACAAGAGCACCGTGATCCCATTGCTCGACGGGGTGTCGGGCGACGCGCGTCTGATCGGCGCGGTAAACACGATCCAGAGGGTCGGTCATCAGCTCATCGGGCACAACACCGACGTCGACGGCTTCCGCGAATTTCTCGATGGAGATGCCGGATTCAAAGCTACGGGAAAGCGCGCGTTGGTTTTAGGCGCCGGGGGGGCCGCACGCGCTGTAGTGCGAGCACTCGACGAACTCGGTATAGCGGAGATCACGGTTGCGGCGCGAAACGAAGAGCAAGCAGCCCAACTGATCCCGCTCGCTTCCGTCGGCCCTGCGGTGTCGATCGGGTGGCAACAAGGAGTCCAGAGCGCAGGTGATTTCGATCTGGTCGTGAATGCCACGCCGATCGGGATGCGCGAGGAGGACCGGCTCGACGACATCCGCCTGTCTGAATCGCAGGTTGTGGTCGACCTCGTGTACCACGCGCCGGCGACGCCGTTGCTCGAAGCGGCCCGCGCTGCGCGCGCTCAAAGCTGGCCCGGCCTCGGGATGCTCGTGCGCCAAGCTGCCGCGTCGTTCCAGATCTGGACGGGTCAGGATCCGCCGCTCGAGACCATGTCCGCGGTTGCCGTTCGCGAGCTCGGGAGCGGACGGGGTTCCGACGCCTAGCACCGTTCAACTTAACGAGGCGTGCTGCCGACAAGGTTCTTGAAGGACTAGTCTTTATCGACTACGGAGCGTGCTCGAGAAAACCGCACGTCCCGAGCCTCTGACAGGAGGAATGACTATGACCAAAGCCGATCAGCTCGCGGCCGCCTTGGACGACCTGCTTTCGGTGTCGCATGAGATCGAAGCCGCTGCGGTCGTCAGCTCCGACGGCTTACCGATGGCGTCGGCTTTGCCCCCTCACGTCGAAGAGGATCGTTTGGCCGCAATGAGCGCGGCTTTGTTGGTGCTCGGCGAGAGAGCGGCTCAGGAGATGGGAAAGGGCGATCTCTCGCAGGTCTTCGTCGAAGGGTCGACCGGTCATGTCGTCCTGATGGCGGCCGGCGAGTACGCGTTGCTGGTTGCGGTTACCTCGCATGACGCAAAGGTGGGCCTGGTTCTGTTCGAGATGAAGCGATCCGCAGCCCGCGTTGCGACGATCATGGATAGCTCGGCGCAAGACCTCTTCAGTATGGATGGCGAACCGGTTCTGACTGCGTCGATGTCCGAGACCGACGAAGAGCCGGTTCAAGTGAGGGCCCCCGAGCCTCAGCCGGCTGCGGAGACTCAGCCGGAGCACCACCTGCAGGACTGGTAGCCGATGTTCACCGGCACCCTCGACGATTTCACTCTGCCTGAGATCTTCAGGCTCCTTTCGCAGAGCGGACGCACCGGGCGGCTGGACGTCGCGCGTTCTGCGGGATCGGGTGCCGTCTTTTTCCGCGACGGAGATGTCTATTACGCACAGTCGAGTCTCTCGACCGAGCGACTGGGGCGCCACCTGGTGCGCGCTCGTGCGATCACCGAAGGTCAACTTCGTCGTGCCCTCGATGAGCACGCTTCGTCGCACCGGCGCATCGGGGACATCCTGCGAGATCACGGAGCCCTAAGCGAAGAGCAACTGCAATCCGCTCTTCGCTCTCAGATCGAGGACGCTGCGTTCGACCTCCTGCGGTGGGAAGCCGGGGAGTTCAGTTGGGTTGGAGGCGCAACTACCGAGGCCGAGGTACCGATCGCGGTCAGCGTCGAGAACCTGATCATGGAAGCGGCTCGCCGGGTCGACGAGCTCGAGGTGATCCGGCGTCGCATCCCCTCGGGAGACTCCGTCCTCGCGATGTCACCCACACCTCCCGAAGGCGCGCTCGAGATCAACATCGCGCCCGACGAATGGCGCGTGCTGGTAACGATCGACGGGATCCGGTCGGTGGACGAGATCGCAGCAGCGCTCAGATTCGAAGAGTTCGAGCTGTTGAAGGTCCTTTACGGGCTGATATCCGCCGGGCTGATCGAGCTTGCCACCGTCGAGCCGCAAGAGCAGGCTCCACAGCGACGCAAGGCTCCCGTCGAACGTGCAACGCCGCAGCCATTCGCGGCCGACGAGCACGCGTCGTCTAACGGCGCTCCTCGTCCGGTCGCGCGACCGGCCTACGGCGCTTTCGAAGTCACTTCTCCTCAGGCCGAGCCGATGTACGAGGTTGCTACACCCACTCCCGACGAGCTCGCTCCGGTCGTAGACAACGCGCCCCAGGAGCCTGCACCGGTGACGTTCACGCCGGCACTTGGCCCCGACGCGCCGCCCCCGCCGGCTCTCGACCGCTCGGACGCCGCTCGGGAGTTGAACGACATCTTTACCGAGGGTGCCCAGAACGGCCACGTCCCCAGGCCGCGGCGGGTCGAGGATGACGCCGGCATCGACAAAGGCCTGGTGAACCGTCTGATCGACGGGGTCAAAGGCCTGTAATCAGATGGCCAGGGCTGGGGTGGTGTACACGAAACGGAGCGATCGCACGTCGCGGACGCGTCCTCTGAAGATCGTCGTCGCGGGACCGTTCTCCGCGGGGAAGACGACCTTGATCAAGACGATCAGCGACACCGCGATCGTCGGCACCGAACGTGCGATCACAGACGGCTCTCACCCCACCAAGAAAGAGACGACGGTCGCGATGGACTTCGGGCGCATCAATCTCGGGGAGGACCTGACGCTTTCGCTCTTCGGCACGCCCGGCCAGAAGCGTTTCGACATCATGTGGGAGGTCCTGTCGGAGGGGATGCTGGGATTCGTTCTGTTGATAGACGGGAGCGAGCCCCGGTCCGTGCCGGATGCCGAGACGATCTTGACCACGTTCTCTAACTTCGCCGATGTTCCGTTCGTGGTCGGCGTCAGCCATCTGGACGAACCGGGCACGGATCCGGCTAGGGTCCTGTCCGATGTTCGGGTAGCCCTGAACATCCCTCCCGAGATCCCGGTG
>JBHELU010000072.1:0-3114 GCA_046262955.1 Actinomycetota bacterium
AACCGCCCGGAAGTCGCCTGCTGGTCGCGCTCGCTCGACGGCCAAGAAGGCTACGCGCCGCGGCAAGTCCACCGCTAAGAAGGCAACGCGTCGCGGTAAGTCCACGGCCAAGAAGACCGCTCGAACGGCGAAAAAGACGGCTCGGCGCGCGAAGTCGACCGCCAAGAAGGCCACTCGCCGAGGAAAGTCGACGGCGAAGAGGGCCACCGGCCGCACGAAATCGACCGCCAAGAAAACCGCCAGGCGCGGCAAGAGCACGGCCCGCAAGACAACGGGAGGTCGCAAGAAGTCGACAGCCCGTAAGTCGACGGGGGGCCGGAAGAAGTCGACCGCTCGTAAGTCGACTCGTCGCCGCTAGCAGGCACAACGAACGATCGAAAGGGCGGTCCCGCGGGGGCCGCCCTTTCGCGTTACTCCTCGAGGACCGAGACGATGTTGCCGGCAGGATCCGTGAACCAAGCGATCGCCGGTCCGGGTCCTCCCCGCATGATTCCCTTTTCGTCGGTCTTGATCTCACCGAAGTCGTAGGTCTCGAAGCGCACGCCTTTGCCGGTTAGATCGTCGACAGTGGTATCGAGATTGTCCACCGGGAGGTTGAGAACTGTGAAGTTTGCCGGAGCGTGGTCGTCCTTCGGATACACGATGACTTTCGTTTGGTCGGAGAACGTCAAGTTCAGTATGCCCATCTCGTCCTCTGAGACATCGAGGCCCAGAGTGTTGCCGTAGAAGTCTTTTGCCGCAGCCAGATCTTTCACGGCGAAACTCGCGAACGCGCGGTCCTTCTTGATCATCGAAACACTCCTTTGAGAAGCGACCTGTGTCCGGCAGACTAAAGGGGCCACCGCCGCACCCCACTCCGGGCCGCCGCGGGCTGCGGTCCCTCAGGGGGCACAATTAACCGATGAGGTCGTTCGTCATTAATGGGCCCTGCCCCCTCGAGGGCGAGGTTCGCATCGCGGGAGCCAAGAACTCGGCCCTCAAGATCATGGCGGCATCCTTGATGGTGCCGGGCCCTGTCACTTTGTCGCGAGTTCCGCGCATCACCGATGTCTTCTTGATGGCCGAGGTGCTCGAGCGCCTCGGAGCGTCCGTGTCTTTCGTCGACGACCGCTTGACGATCGATGCATCCGGCGAGCTCTCCGAGGAGACGCCTTACGACCTGGTCACCAAGATGAGGGCCTCGATCCAGGTGCTCGGCCCCCTGCTCGCTCGACTGGGTCGCGCTCGCGTCGCGATGCCCGGCGGGGACGCGATCGGGTCCCGGCCTATCGACCTTCACCTGAGTGGTCTCGAGAGGATGGGTGCGAAGTTCGTTTCGCAACACGGCTTCGTCGAAGGGATGGTCGACCGGTTGCAGGGAACGCGGGTGCTTCTCGAGTTCCCGTCGGTCGGAGCAACCGAGAACCTGTTGATGGCTGCCGTCACGGCTCACGGGACCACCCATATCGAGAACGCCGCGCGAGAGCCCGAGATCCAGGACCTCGCTCGCTTCTTGAATCAGTGTGGTGCGCACATCGCGGGGGCCGGGACGCCGTCGATCACGATCACCGGAGTCGATGCGTTGAGCTCGACCGAGCACGAGATCATCCCCGATCGGATCGAGGCCGGAACGTTCGCGATCGCAGCTGCGGCGACGAAGGGCCGCATCACCATGGTCGATCTCAGACCCGACGATCTCGAGCTGCCGTTCCTGAAACTTCAGGAAGCAGGGGCCGAAGTGACCAGAGGATCGGATCGCGTCACGGTGGCGATGACTCGAAGATCGGCCTCCCTCGACCTGGTTACGTTGCCGTACCCGGGGTTCCCAACGGACCTCCAGCCTCCGATGATGGTGTTGCTGTCGCAGGCCGACGGTTCGTCGATCCTTACGGAAAACGTCTTCGAAGCGCGGTTCCTGTTCGTCGACGAGCTGAACCGCATGGGTTCGCAGATACGCGTCGAGGGGCATCACGCGGTGATCCGCGGGGTCGAGAGACTTTCAGGTGCTCCCGTTCGCGCTCCCGATATCCGTGCCGGTGCTGCGTTAGTCGTTGGTGGGCTCAGTGCCGAAGGCGAGACCGTCGTGCACGCCGTCTCGCATATCGAGCGCGGCTACGAGGACTTCCAGTCCAAGATCGTTGCTCTTGGGGGCCGGATCGACTTGGTCGAGGCGTCCTGACGACGCCCCCTCGATCTCACCGAGCCCGGCCCGACCTTCCCGAAAGGATGAGTCGCGTCGCGGTCTACATCACGGTGGGTTTTTTCGTCATCACGTGGCCCGCGATCCTTCTGCTAGCGGCCATATGGCACTGCCGTGTGGGTTGCATCGAGCATCACGGAACGGAATTGATCGAATTGGGGATAGGCGCCCTGATCGTCGCGCCGGTCGCTGCACTTTCGTTTCTCAGTGCCGGGCGACTGCGTGCCGTGGCTCGAGCGTCGTCGAGGGTGCTCGCACGTCGGACCGGGAGCACTGTAGCCGTCGTGCTCGTGATTGGGTTTGCGGCTCTGACCGGTCTTGCTTTGTTTATGTGGGCCTACTCGAGTGCTGGCTTGCTTGCCAAGGTGAGGGGCCTAACGAAGGTTCTCGATTCCGTCGCGCTTGCGCTTTTGATGTCGATCTACACGGCAGCCGTCTGCGGCGGAAGTTGGATGGCTCTGATCGGCGCGCGCAGACTCGAGGAGTCCGCGGAACGCTAGAAGGCTGCTCGACTCGAGATGTTCCGGTAGTCAGCGACAAAAGAGGGGGCGGTCCGAAGACCGCCCCCTCTTGTGAATCCGCTGCTACGAAGTTCGCGTTTCCGCGACTCCTGCAGCAATCGTTACTTACGAACCGCCCGCACCTGTCGCCGTGGTCTCGATGACCGACGCTTTCGTCGGCTCAACGATGAGCGTGCGGCGACCCAAGAAAGCCTTGGAGCATGTGTCCCCGTATGTCGTGGTCGGGTCCTGCTTCGCGAGCGTGTTGCAGTCCGGCGCCTCGGTGTCCGTGTAGACAGCGTGAACCTGGATGTCCAGCAGGTTGTTGCCGTTCGCCGGGTTGTCGTACGCAGTGCCAACGTTGAGGGCCATCCACTGGAACGCGTTCGCCTGACGAGCCGAGAGGTAGTCGGCGATCTTGTCGACGCCGTCCTG
>JBHELU010000073.1:0-2520 GCA_046262955.1 Actinomycetota bacterium
GGTTCTGCCCGACGGTCGCGACTACGAGCTCGGCCGGCGCCTGCTTCTTGGTGAAGTCAACGCCGCGATCGCGGGAGCTCGCGACGCCGGAGCCGACGAGATCGTCGTGAACGATTCTCACCACAAGATGGCGAACCTCGATCCCGAGCTTCTCGAGTCACCCGCGTCCTACATCTCGGGCCGTCACAAACCCCTGTACATGATGGAAGGTCTCGACCGTTCATTCGATGCAGCGTTCTTCATCGCGTATCACGGCGCTATCGACGGGCCACCTGCGGTCCTCTCTCACACCTACAATCCTGCAGCCATCGCCGGCGCGACGCTGAACGGAACCCTTACGGGAGAATCAGGGATCAACGCGCTCGTCGCAAGCGCGTTCGAAGTCCCGATCGTCTTGATCACGGGAGACGAAGTCACCGCCGACCAAGCAGAGCCATTCATCCCGAAGGCCGAACGGCTCGCCGTCAAGACGTCCATCTCGCGCTCTGCCGCTCACAGCCTCCATCCACACGAAGCACGAACCCAAATTCGTGAGGCTGCGACGCGTGCGCTGGAGCGCGTCTCTGATATCGGACCGCCCGATATCGATCGACCTACGCGCTTGGAGCTCACATTCCTCAATCCGGACTTCGCCGATCTGGCCGAAGGGTTACCTGCCGTGCGCCGCGCTGGGTTGCGCACCATCACCCTCGAGAACGACGATTTGCTCCAGCTCTATAAAGACTTCGTCACGCTGATCAATCTGACTCGTTCGCTCGCTTAAGGTCGCGATGGTCACCACGGCCCAAGCACTCCGCAAGGTGCGCGCAGTCTGCTTGGGCTTGCCCGAAACCAACGAACGCTTGAGCCACGGATCCCCGACTTTCTTCATCCGCGACAAGAAGACCTTTGCGACGTTCCTAGACGATCATCACGGCGATGGACGACTCGCTTTGTGGTGTGCGGCCCCCACCGGGATGCAGCAGACCTTGATCGCAGGAGCTCCCGAGCACTACTTCGTGCCGCCATACGTCGGCCATCGAGGATGGGTCGGTGTACGGCTGGATCGAGCGCTCGACTGGGATGAGGTTGCCGGAGTGCTCGAAGAGGCGTTCCTTACGGTTGCTCCGAAGACAGTTCTTAAGGACGCCGGGTTTATATAGCTAGCGACCAAGCGACTGACTACGGTCCCATCTCGGCCATCGAGGTCATTCCGTGTCCCGGAATCGTCAGGGCAGGGAGAGCCCCAGGGTTCACGAGTAGCAGCATCCCGAGCACAATGAGAGCAGCAGTGACCGCGTAGGTTGCCACTCGGCGCGAGGGCAATATCTTCTCGAGCGCGATCAAGCCGGCTACGAACGCCATCCACGGCACGCTCATCACACCGAGAGCGAATAACGACGCCATCAGTGCCCAACAACAGCCGACGCACCACGCGCCGTTGCGCGCTCCCATCGATATCGCGCCGACGGCGCCATCGCGCCACGACGTCAGCAACCATCCGAGCGGGCTGCGGCACTTCCCAAGGCAGACGTCTTTCAGTGGCGTCAACTCGTAAAGCGCTGCGATCAGAAGCGTGGCGCCGGCAACCCACCGCCCTGCCCGATCCCAGGAGAGAACGTCACCACCGATGCGACCTACCGTGGCGGCGACGACAACGGCCACGAGCCCGGCGCCGGCCCAGGTGAGGAGATAGCCCCCAGCAAAGAGCAACGGAAGATGCGGGGAACGAGTACGCGTGACGCGCGCGTAGAGAGCGACGGTAGGTGCGATCGACGGCAGCATCATGGCGCCCATCATCACGACCCAGACTCCGAGGAACCAGCCGGCCGCCCCGAGAGCCGTCCATGGTCCGTTATCCATGCCACGCATCTCTCCCGCGGTCCACCACCAACCGATAGCGGCCAGAGCGAACAACAATGCAACGAGCGCGCCGCGCGATCGGATCGCGGCTAGCGCCGCGCTGGGCCCGGGATCGGCATCCACCGACCGACCGGACGCAGCGGCGATCATGTGATCAGGCGGCCCACGTGAACTTCGCGGTGGACAACCCGGTCTTTCCTTCGTAGGCGATGCCGAATGCGTCGATTTGCGACCGTTTCGCCTCGGCCATCGTGAGATCAGACCCGACGGGATGGAACATCCCGTTAAAGCGCACCGGTTCGCCGTTCTCGGCCCCGAACGGCACGATGTCTTGAACCTCGAAATCGATCGCGTCACCGA
Organism: Actinomycetota bacterium; assembly: GCA_046262955.1. GTDB lineage: Bacteria > Actinomycetota > CADDZG01 > CADDZG01 > WHSQ01 > JALZGD01. The sequence goes on from JBHELU010000073.1 coordinate 2,203, forward strand.
TGCCCACGCTGTGCTCGAGACCCTCCTCGCGGATCTCGATGCTCGTCCGTTCGACGCCGACGACCTCGCCCACGAGCGGAGCCAAGCCTTCCATGGGACCGCCTAGCTGCCCACTGAACACCTGCACGAGCTTGTCTGCCTGGTCCTGCTCGACGGCATCGACGAAGACGCCCATCTTCCAGTTGCCCTCGGTCATCACTTTCGGGGTGTCGATAATGAAGCAAACCTTCGAACCAGCCACATCCGTGCCGTCGATCTCCCCGGCCTTGATGTCGAAGACGAGCGTGGCGCGGCAGTAGTCGTAGGTCGCGCCGTGGT
>JBHELU010000074.1:0-16016 GCA_046262955.1 Actinomycetota bacterium
GACCGCTTCGACCTCTTCGACTTCGTCAGGCTCGGGGATGGCTTTGCTCATAAACCGCTTTCAGGCGTTCGGTGGACACGTGGGTGTAGATCTGTGTGGTTGCCAGGTTCTCATGGCCTAACAGTTCCTGCACCGCGCGCAGATCGGCCCCACCGTCCAGCAAGTGGGTGGCGAACGAGTGGCGCAAGGCGTGAGGGCCGGCCGGGGCCATCCCCTCCGCGGTGAGATACCGGGTCACGACGTGGCGAACGCCGCGCTGGTTCAGCCTGTTCCCTCTGGTGTTCAAGAAGAGAGCCGGCGAGTGCTTCTCCGCCCGCGCTGCCAGTGTGGGTCGGGCATCTTTCACGTAAGCCGCAATCGCGTCCCTGGCCGGCTCGCCCAGAGGCACGCGTCGTTCCTTCCGGCCTTTGCCGATCACCGAGATCGAAGCCGCTCGAAGATCGACCTCGTCGACATCTAGCCCGCAGGCCTCCGAAACGCGGACACCGGCCCCATAAAGGAGCTCGAGCAGCGCTCGGTCGCGCAACCCGATGGGGTCGTCGTCCGGGGGGAGCTCAACGAGCCGCGCGGCGTCGGCGGCTCGAAGCAACTTCGGCAATGGACGGTCGAGCTTGGGCACGCTCAGGCCCTGTGATGGATCGGCGATCAGGTCTCCTCTGATCACGCACCACTTCAACAAGGCTCGGATCGAGCTGGCTTTGCGGGCGATCGATCGACGCGCGTAGCCGCGCTGTCCTAGGAACGCGACGTACCTCCTCAGAAGCTTCCGGTCGATCTTCTCGGGGGCCGTGACGTGGCTCCGCGCGGCCCACTCGGCGAACTGCTCGAGGTCGGCGCGGTAAGCCTGGATCGTGTGAGCGGACAGGTCGCGCTCCGCCGCGGACGCGGTGAGGAATGCCTCGATACGATCTTCGAGCCCGGTCATTGCCGTTAAAAGGATGGCTGGCGCCTCACCGAGTGTCAACGAAGCCCCTGTTACCCTCTATCCGCTTTACAAATTCACACGCTCGCATCCCGGCGCTCGGCGCCGGGCATTCGGTCCCCAGCGATGGGGTTGGCGGGCGGAGGAGACCGTCTTCGAGACGGCTAACCGAAGGAGGTTGCAGTGCCTGTCGTCACCATGCGACAACTGCTGGAGGCCGGTGTCCATTTCGGGCATCAGACCCGGCGATGGAATCCCAAGATGAAGCGCTTCATATTCACGGAGCGCAACGGCATCTACATCCTGGATCTCCAGCAAACGATGTCCGGTATCGAGAAGTCCTACGTATTCACGCGCGATCTGGTCGCCGGCGGCGGAACGATCCTCTTCGTGGCCACCAAACGACAGGTCCAGGATGCCGTGGAAGACCAGGCCAAACGCTGCGGGATGCCCTATGTGAACTTCCGCTGGCTGGGCGGGATGCTCACGAACTTCAGGACGATCCACGATCGCATCGCCCGTATGCGAGAACTCGAAGAGTTGATCAATACGGGATCCATCGAGGGCTTTCCGAAGAAAGAAGGCTTAAAGCTCCGCGCCGAGTTCGAGAAGTTGTCCCGGAACCTGGGAGGGCTCCGTGACCTGAACAAGCCCCCGGAGGCCGTCTACATCCTCGACACCAAGAAGGAAGAGATCGCCGTTAGAGAAGCGCGCAAGCTCGGGATCCCCGTCGTTGCCGTTCTCGATACGAACTGCGACCCCGATGAAGTCGACTACCCGATACCGGGCAACGACGATGCCATCCGCTCGGGCGCACTGCTGACGAGGATCATCGCGGACGCGGTGCTCGAAGGTAAGTCGATGCGACCCGATCAGCCAGACGGCGCGCCGGTCGCGTCCAACGGCGCGGCAGCAGCAGAGGTGCTGCCCGGTGCCGCGGCCGAGCCCAAAGCCGAATGGGAGATCGAGCTCGAGCGCGAGGAAGAAGCAGAGCGCAACAAGAGTGAATCCGGGAAGGACGCGTAGAAACATGGCCGAGATCAATGCGAAAGACGTAAAGGCACTTCGAGAGGCAACGGGCGCCGGGATGATGGACTGCAAGCGCGCGCTCGAAGAGTCCGGCGGGGACGTCGAGAAAGCCAAGCGGCTCTTACGTGAGAAGGGCCTCGCCGACGCCGCCAAGCGCAGCGGCCGAACCGCCTCCGAGGGGATCGTTTACGCCTACATGCACAAGCCCGACCCCAACTACCCACCGAAACTCGGCGTACTGATTGAGCTCAACTGCGAATCCGACTTCGTTGCCAAGACCGAGCAGTTCGAGCGCTTGGCGAAGGACATTGCCATGCACATCTCCTTCGCGGACCCGTCGTGGAAGACGCGCGATGAGGTCCCTCAATCGATCTTGGACGACGAATCCTCTATCTACGCCAAGCAAGCGAAGGATTCTGGAAAGCCCGAGCAGGTCATCGACAAGATCGTCGCCGGCAAGCTCGAGTCCTTCTACAAAGACCGTGTCCTGATGGATCAGGAGTGGATCCAGGACAAGGCGAAGTCGATCGGCACCTTGATCGACGAGGCCAAGGCCTCGATGGGCGAGAACATCTCGATCGGTAGGTTCGCGCGCATCCGGGTCGGCGAAGGCTCAGATTCCTGATGACGGAGTCGCTCCAAGCGACGCCCAAATACAAGAGGGTCTTGCTCAAGCTTTCGGGTGAGGCATTCGCCGATCCACAGCACGGTTTCGGTATCGACCCGCGGATCGTTGCTTCGATCGCACGGCAGCTAGCGGACGCGAAGAACCTAGGCATCGAGCTCGCTACCGTGATCGGTGGCGGCAACATCATCAGAGGCTTGTCCGCCTCCGCACAGGGCACCGACCGCACGACCGCGGACTACATGGGCATGCTGTCGACGGTGATCAACGCCCTGGCCCTTCAAGACGCGCTCGAGAAAGAGGGGGTGCAAACCAGGGTTCAGACGGCGATCTGGATGCAAGAGCTGGCCGAGCCGTACATACGCAGGCGAGCGATGCGGCACCTCGAGAAGGGCCGCGTCGTGATCTTTGCCGGCGGGACCGGCAACCCCTACTTCTCCACCGATACGACCGCCGCCCTCCGAGCGCTCGAGATCGGTGCCGACGCGATCCTCAAGGGAACCCGGGTCGACGGGGTGTTCGACGCCGACCCACTCGTCGATCCGTCGGCGAAGATGTTCACCTCGCTGGCCTACATCGACGTGCTGAACCGGGGGCTCAAGGTGATGGACTCGACCGCGATCTCGTTGTGCATGGACAACGACCTGCCCATAATCGTCTTCAACTTGAAAGCGGGAAACATCGTGCGAGTCCTGTCCGGCGACGAGGTCGGAACCCTCGTCCACGCCGGCATGGCGGAATGAGTCGAAGGGAGCGGTCGCGTGCCTGAGAACAAGGACGAGGTTCTCCGAGACTGTGAAGACAAGATGCAGAAAGCGGTCTCGGTCAATCGCGAGGAGCTCAGCTCCATCCGGTCGGGCCGCGCAACTCCTTCTTTACTGAACCGCATCACGGTGGACTATTACGGAACTCAGACCCCACTGAACCAGGTTGCCAACCTGTCCGTCCCCGAGCCTCGACTGCTCGTCATCGCGCCCTACGACCCCAACTCGGTATCCGCGATCGAGAAAGCGATCCTTACCTCGGACATCGGCATCACGCCGAATAACGACGGGACGGTGATCCGCTTGGCTTTCCCTCAACTGACCGAGGAGCGTCGAAAAGAGATGATCCGTCTCGCTCACACCCGTGCTGAAGAGGGTCGCGTTTCCATCAGGAACCTCCGGCGGCACGCGAAGCAAGAGCTCGAGAAGATGAAGAAGGACGGCACGATGTCCGAGGACGAAGAGCGCCACGCAGAAGGCGCGCTTCAGAAGCTCACCGACCGATATATCTCGGCGGTCGACGAAAACCTCGAACACAAAGAAGCAGAGCTCTCAGAGGTCTAGTGCTCCCCCCGGCCACCGTCGCGGCGCTGCCGTCGCGGTCGCGTTCACTGAAGCAAGCTTTCATAACCGCGGTCCTGCTGCTGGGGTTGATGGGCGGCTTCTACGCACTGGGCCGAGATTGGTTTTTCGGGCTGGTCATCTCGGTTGTCTCGATCGCCCTCTTCGAGCTCTTGGATGCACTCGTGCAAGCAGGACATGCTCCCAACATCCCGTTCGGGCTCTTATGTGGAGCTGCGCTGATGACGGACGCATTCCTGCAACGGCCGGTGTGGTTTGGAGTTGTCATCAGCGCAACCGCATTCGGGTCGTTCTTGTTGGCCCTGCGGCCGAGGCGAGGGCCCACACCGATGACCGATGCCGCGTGGACGGTGCTCGGCGTGGCATGGGTGGCCGGCGGAGGTGCGGGTGCAACGCTGATCCTCATGTTCCACGCTCACGGCTTGCGTCTGTTGATCGCGTTCGTGCTGGTCGCTGCTCTGGACGACATCACGGCGTACTTCGCGGGGACCTATCTCGGCGAGCACAAGTTCGCCCCGGCGATCTCGCCCGGGAAGTCTTGGGAGGGAGCGATTGGTGGCTTCGCCGGCGCGGTGGGTGGAGGCGCGCTGTTTGGGTGGTGGTTGGGCCACCTCTCCGTCGTTCAGGGGGTGGGTCTGGGCCTCGTGTGCGGAGTACTCGTCCCGATAGGTGACTTGGTGGAATCGCTCGCCAAGCGAGAGATCGGCATCAAGGACTCCGGCCGCTTGCTGCCCGGGCACGGGGGGTTCCTCGACCGGCTCGACGCGATCATCATGTGCGCCCCGGCCGTGTACCTCTACTTGCGGATAGTCGTCGGCTGAGCAGGGGTTTACCTCACCACGTGTGACAATCGGTAGGTGACCGTGGCCCACCGCCGAGTCGTCGTGCTCGGCTCCACGGGGTCGATCGGACGTCAGGCTCTCGACGTGATCGCAGCCCATCCCGACCGCTTTTCTGTGGTCGGCCTAGCCGCGGGCTCAGACGCCGCCACGCTGGAAGAGCAAGCTCGGGCCTTCGGAGTGAAACGGACCGGGCTCGGCTCCCAAGCAGCGATCGAGCTTGCCGGCCTCGACCAGGCAGACATCGTTCTCAACGCGATCGTCGGGGCTGCAGGGCTGCGGGCCTCGATCGCGGCCCTCGATGCGGGCAAGACCCTTGCTCTCGCCAACAAAGAGTCACTGGTGGCGGGCGGTGAGGCGTGTCTCGAGTCCGCTCGTGCCGGGGGCGGAGCGATCGTCCCAGTCGACTCCGAGCACGCCGCGCTCGCGCAGTGCCTTGCTCGAGTCGATCGTGACGAGGTGTCGCGGATAGTGATCACCGCGTCGGGTGGGCCGTTCCGCGAGCGCACCGACTTCGACGGCATCACGGTAGACGAGGCGCTGGCGCATCCGACGTGGTCGATGGGGCCGAAGATCACCGTCGACTCGGCGACGCTGGTCAACAAAGGACTGGAAGTGATCGAGGCCCACTACCTGTTCGGGTTCGACTACGACGACATCGAGGTCGTCGTACATCCGCAGAGCGTCGTCCACGGATTGATCCACATGCGCGATGGCTCGACGATCGCGCAGATGGCGCCCGCCGACATGCGCATCCCGATCCAGGCTGCGCTGTCCGCGCCGGACAGGATCGAGCTCGACGTTGCCGTTGTAGACCTCACCGCGCACGGCTCGTTGAGCTTCGAGCCGGTAGACACGATCCGTTTTCGAGGGCTTGCACTCGCGTTCGACGTCGGTCGCAAAAGGGGTACCTATCCGGCGGTCTTCAACGCTGCCAACGAAGTAGCAGTCGCTGCCTTCTTGGAAAGCCGCCTCGCGTTCCAGGACATCGCATCCGTGATCGAGCAGACGGTTGCAGACCACGTGCCTTCAGGAACCGCAACGCTGGAGGCAGTTCTGGAAGCCGATGCGTGGGCCCGCGATCGCGCGGCGACCATGATCGATTCACCGGCAGGAGTTGGCGCATGAGTGCAGGCATCATCATCTTCATAGTTGCGATCCTGCTCGTGGTGATGATCCATGAATCGGGTCACTTCCTGGTTGCCAAGGCCTTCGATTTCAAGGCAACGAAGTTCTTCTTGGGTTTCGGTCCCACCCTGTGGTCGTTCAAGAAGGGGGAAACCGAGTACGGCGTGAAAGCGATCCCTGCGGGCGGGTTCGTGAAGATCATCGGGATGAACCCCTACGAAGAAGTTCCGCTCGAGGACCAAGCGCGGTCCTACCCCAACAAACCTCGCTGGCAGCGGGCGTTGGTTCTGGTTGCCGGCTCGGGAACCCACTTCATAGTGGCCTTCCTGATCCTCTGGGGCACGGCCATGACTCTCGGCTACCCCACGGGTGGCGCTTCCAACAAGATCGCGGACGTTCAGCGCGAGCTCAACGGAAAGCCGACGGCGGCTTCACTGCACGGTTTCGAACCGGGTGACACTATCGTCGGGGTCGACGGCGACAAAAGCGATCCGTGGTCGAAGATCCGCGCCTACATACGCGAGCATCCGAACGAGGCGGCGACATTCACGGTTTCTCACCACGGCGACACCCGGCAGGTAACCGCGACGCTGGGCAGCGCGCTGTTCCGTGGACAGCAGATCGTTGCTTACGCGGCCCCCGGCGAGCAACTCCGTGCTCCGAGATCCGATGAGGTGCTGGCCGGCTTCCTCGGTGTTACACCGGAGCCTGCTTACGGGGTTCTGAACCCCGCTGCCGCGTTGGTCGACTCGGCGCGCGTACCTGGGGCCTCACGAAGAATTCGTTCACGGGCATCGGTCACGTCTTTACGATGGTTTTCGGAGGGGACCTGTGGCACCAGATCACCTCATCGCACGCGACGACGAGCTCGCGTGAAGCCCCGATCGGCTTGGTAGGGGCCGCGCAGATCGCGGGGCACAGCGTCGAGAAGGGTCGCTACCTCGATCTGATCGGCTTGATCGTTGGATTCACCGTGTTCGTGGGATTGATGAACCTGCTGCCGCTTCCTCCGCTCGACGGCGGCCATCTTGCAGTCCTCGCGTTCGAAGGCGTCACCGGCAAGACGGTCGACGTTCGAAAACTGATCCCTCTGGCTGCGGCCGTCATCTCTTTCTTCGTGCTGTTGTTCATCGCGGTTCTCTACCTGAACATCGCCCATCCGATTAAGTTGCCCTTCTGATGACTATCGAGCGCCGAAAGTCGCGTCAGATCCACGTTGGATCGGTAGCCGTCGGCGGCGACGCGCCCATCTCGGTGCAGTCGATGACCACGACCAAAACCGACGATGTGCAAGCCACGCTGATACAGGTGCACGCTCTCGCGACGCAAGGAGCCGACATCGTCAGGGTCGCCGTCCCGCACGAAGGGGACGCCAAGGCCCTTCCGATGATCGTTCAAGAGGGCGGCGTCCCGATAATCGCCGACATCCATTTCTCGGTCCGCCTCGCGATGATGGCGATCGAGTCGGGGGTCCAAGGGCTGCGGCTCAACCCTGGAAACATGCGCAACCCGGCCCACATCAAAGAGGTTGCAGATGCTGCTAAGGAGCGAGGCATCCCGATCAGGATCGGTGTCAACGCGGGCTCGCTGGACAAGTCGCTCATCCAGAAGTACGGGCGCCCCACCGCCGAAGCCCTTGTCGAAAGCGCCTTGTATGAGATCTCGCTGCTGAAAGAGCACGGTTTCGAAGACATCAAGGTATCGGTGAAGCATCAGAACGTCTCAGAGATGATCGCCGCGTACCGGCTGCTCGCAGACAAGACCGACCTTCCACTGCATCTAGGCGTTACCGAGGCGGGAACTCCCAAGCAAGGCGTGGTGAAGTCGGCCATCGGGATCGGGACGCTTCTCGCCGAAGGTATCGGCGACACGATCCGCGTCTCGCTCACCGCCGACCCCGTCGAGGAAGTGAAGGTCGGCAAGCAGATCCTTCAATCGCTCGGCCTTCGTCAAGACACCTTTGATCTCGTCGCTTGTCCTTCGTGCGGTCGTGCCGAGCTAGACGTCTTCAAGCTCGCCGAGGAAGTGGAAGCTGCGATCGAGAAGATGGATCTGCCTCCCATGCAGATCGCCGTGATGGGCTGCGAGGTGAATGGGCCCGGCGAGGCCCGCGATGCAGACATCGGGATCGCAGCGGGGCCCGGACGGGGGCTGTTGTTCTCAAAAGGGAAGCAGATCGGGTGGGTTCCACACGACCGCTTGGTCGAGACCCTGTTGGAGGAAGCGCAGCGCGTTGCCGACGAGATCCGCGCGTCGGGAGCGGCCGGCGAAGGTGAGCCGGTCGTTTTGAAGGGGGCAGCTCGCCGCGCCGCAACGGTTCCCATTACGATGGGCCCGCCCAGATGAAGAGATCCCGGCGCAATTCGATCGCCTCGATAGCTCTCACGGCAGCGTTGCTGGCCGTGTCATCTGCGACCCCCGCTCTCGGTTCGTCGCATGCGAGCGCCTCGGCTACCGACCCCGACGATGCGGACGGATTCCTCGACATCGCGTCGATCGCCTATCAGGGGACGCCGCATTCGACCGGAACGTTGACGATCAAGACATACGAGGGGTACTCGTGCAACTACCTGAAGGCATCGCGTAACGCGTACCTGAAGTGGTTCTTGGACGACGGCAAGGACGGTGACTTCGAGCTGGTCGGAAAGTTCGTGTGCCGCTCGAACAAGCTCTACATGGACCTACGCGGGAAGAAGAGTGGCAACCACTACGAGCCGATCCGCGCTAAACGCAAGAACGCCAAGACGACCAAGGTGACTTTCCCGTTCGACCTATCCGAGATGAAGTCCAAGCACCTCGGGGCAGTGGCGAAGAGCAAGGACGGGGTCAATGCGTCGTGCAGCACCCCGTGCTTGGACCGGGCCCCCGATGATGGAGAGATGTCTCTGTATTAGCCCTTTTACTATTTGCGGCCTGCGTTGGGACGCTTGCCGTGATTAGCCTTGTTCTTACGTCTTGTCCGCCGCTTTCTTCCTTTGGTTGCCATAGTTCCCCTCCTAGACATCGTGCTAAAATCGAAAACCTACGCTGAGCAGGACGTTTGGTTCGATAGAAGACTAGCTCTTGTGTTCAGGCCCCTTCTAGAAGGGGCTTTTCTACGAGGGGCGGAGGGGCCGATGGCTGCGCTCGATGAGGTCACGGACCTCGCCGCTGCAGTAGCCGAGCGTCGCCACCTGCGCTTGTGGGACGTCGAGCTCTCGGGCGGACCCGCGGGATCGGTTTTAAAGGTCTTCGTCGACGCCGACGAGGGGCTCGACCTCGACACGGTCGCCGAGGTCTCCGAGGAGATCTCACGTGGTCTCGACCTTCGTGATCCGATCCCCGGTCGCTACACGCTCGAAGTCTCGTCCCCCGGGCTCGAGAGAAACCTCAGGTCGCGCGAGCACTTCGCTCTCAGCGTAGAGCGCGACGTGATCGTGAAGACGACCACCCCGGTGATCCAGAACAGCAACCGGATCGAAGGCCGCATCGTCAAGGTAAGCGATGACTCGGTGACGCTCGCCGTGTCGAACGGCGAGATCGAGGTGCCGCTCGAGGCCATCAGATCGGCCCGAACGGTTTTCTCGTGGAAGTGAAGGTGAGGAGTTAACGATGAAGATCCCTCTCGATTCGCTCAAGGAGCTTGAGCGCGAGCGCGGTGTGTCGTTCGACACGCTCGTGGACGCGATCGAGAAGGCTCTGGCACAGGCGTACCTCAAAGTGACCAATGCCGACCTCGATGTCAGACGGGCGCGCGCGACCATCGACCGAGACACCGAGGAAGTCACCGTTTACGCGCAGGATGTCGAAGTCGATCCCGACACCGAAGAAGTGACCCTTCTGAAGGAATGGGAAGACACCCCCGCCGACTTTGGAAGGATCGCGGCGCAGACGGCCAAGCAGGTCATCCTTCAGCGTCTGCGTGAGGCCGAGCGCGACATCACGTTCGGCGAGTACTCGGGCCGCGAAGGGGACATCGTTACCGGGATCGTGCAGCAACAGGATCACCGTTACACGATCCTCGATCTCGGCAAGACCGAGGCCCTCATGCCTCCGTCCGAGCAGATCCCCCACGAGCGCTACGAGCACGGCGCGCGACTGAAGGCGTACATCGTCGAAGTGCGCAAGTCGGCGCGCGGCCCCCAGATCATCGTGTCGCGTACCCACCCGGGATTGATCAAGCGTCTCTTCGAGCTCGAGGTTCCCGAGATCCTGGACGGCGTCGTAGAGATCAGAGCCGTTGCGCGCGAGCCCGGCCATCGCTCGAAGATCGCGGTGTCCAGCAACGATCAAAACGTCGACCCGGTCGGCGCCTGCGTTGGTTCGAAGGGGGCCCGGGTTCGCATGGTCATGAACGAGCTCCGCGGCGAGAAGATCGACATCATCAAGTGGACCGACGATCCGCGCGAGTTCGTGGCCAACGCGTTGTCGCCGGCAAAGGTCAAGGAAGTCCGCGTCGAGCCGGGAAGCGAGACGGCCCTCGTGATCGTGCCCGACTATCAGCTTTCTCTGGCGATCGGCAAGGAGGGGCAGAACGCTCGTCTGGCGGCGCGGCTCACCGGATTCCGAGTCGACATCAAGTCCGAATCCCAGATGCGCAAAGACGCCGAAACGCCCGCCGAAGACGAGGCCGAAGCCCCACAGGAGCAACCACAGCCGGCCGAATAGAATGTCCGCCGATCGTCCGGTCCGTAGCTGTGTCGCGTGCCGGACGCGCCGCCCCCAGCGTGACCTCTTGAGGGTCGCGGTGACCCCCGACGGGTCCGTCGGGTTGGACACCGAGCCGGGACGGCGTGGGCGGGGGGCGTACGTGTGTCCCGACCCCGCTTGCATCGAGAGGGCTGTAGCGCAGGGAGCGTTCGCGGCCCGCCTCAGGGGAGGCGCCATCCCTGCGGGATTGAAGGAGCGGCTGCTCTTAGAGGCCGGAAAGAGGAAAACAGATGGCTAAGCTCAGGGTTCACGAGGTAGCGAAGGAGCTGGGCGTCACGTCCAAGGAAGTCCTCGCGTACCTCGAGACCATCGGCAATCCGGTGAAGAGCCACTCGTCGACGATCGACGAGGAGCTTGCCGCGCGCGTCAAGACGGAAATGGGCGACGGTCAGAAGCCGCCGGCACCGGCCACGCCGAAGAAGCCCGCGGAGAAGAAGCCGGCTGAAAAAAAGCCGGCTGAAAAAAAGCCGGCTGCCAAAAAGCCGGTGGAGGAAGCCGCGCCTCTCGTTGCTCCAGAAGAAGAGACTCCCAAACAAGAGATTTCCGATTCATCCCCACTGAAGGTGCATCGCGGAATCACCGTTCAGGAGCTCGCCGAGAAACTCGAGCGCTCGGCCGCCGACATCGTCAAGGTCCTTCTCGGCTTAGGCGAGATGGTCACCGTTACGCAGTCGCTGTCCGACGAAGCGGTGCTTTTGGTCGCCGAAGAGTTCGGAGTTACGACCGAGGTCGTCGATCCCTCTCTCGAAGAAGCCGAAGATGAGGAGGCCGACCTAGAAGACGAAGAAGAGGGCGGCGAGATCATCACCCGCGCCCCCGTCGTAACCGTCATGGGTCACGTCGACCACGGGAAGACCGCGATCCTCGACGCGATCCGGAAGACGGAGGTTGCTGCCGGCGAAGCGGGTGGCATCACGCAGCACATCGGTGCCTACCAGGTCCACTACGACGGGCGCGACGTCACGTTCATCGACACTCCGGGCCATGCGGCCTTCACCGCGATGCGAGCTCGCGGTGCTCAGGTGACGGACATCGCCGTGCTGGTCGTGGCGGCAGACGACGGAGTGATGCCCCAAACGATCGAAGCCATCGACCACGCACGTGCAGCGAGCGTGCCGATCGTCGTAGCCGTGAACAAGGTCGACAAGCCCGAAGCAGATCCGACGCGCGTCCGCCAGCAACTCTCAGACCACGGACTGTTGCCCGAGGAGTGGGGAGGCGAGACCGTCTTCGTCGACGTCTCCGCGAAACAGCGCACGGGCCTCGATTCATTGATCGAGATGATCCTTTTGACGGCAGACGTGCAGCTCGACCTAAAGGCGAATGCAGACGCGCACGCCCGAGGCAGCGTGATCGAGGCTCACCTCGACAAGGGGCGCGGGCCGGTTGCCACCGTCCTGGTCAAGAGGGGGAGCCTGTACCAAGGTGACCCTCTACTCGCCGGTGCAGCGTGGGGCCGAGTGCGCGCGATGTTCGACGACAGGGGCGCCGACGTCGAGCGCGCTATGCCGGGTCAACCGGCACAGGTTCTCGGGTGGCAGTCACTCCCCGAGGCCGGTGACGACTTCAGATCTCTCGACGACGAGAAGGAAGCGCGACAGATTGCTGGGAACCGCGAGCAGCATCGCCGCGCAGCTGAGCTCGTCAGTCAGGGTGGGATGTCGTTGCAGGTGTTGCTCGCCCAGACGCGTGAGGGCGAGGCCCCCGAGCTCAACATCCTTCTCAAGGCCGACACGCAGGGCTCCGTCGAAGCGCTAGACGACCAGCTGGCGAAGCTCGACCAGTCCGTCGTCAAAGTGAACGTGCTTCGCAAGGGGGCCGGTGGCATCACCGAGAACGACGTCACCCTGGCACAGGCTTCGAATGCGATCGTGATCGGCTTCAACGTCGTACCGAATGCGCAAGCGCGAACGCTTGCCGAAGAGAGCGGCGTCGACATCCGCACTTATCGCGTCATCTATCAAGCCGTGCAGGACATCGAAGATGCGGCCCGAGGTTTGTTGGGACCCGAGACGCGAGAAGTTCCGACCGGCCAGGCCGAGGTCCGCGCGACGTTCCGGGTGCCGCGTCTCGGGGTCGTCGCCGGTTGCATGGTTCTCGAGGGAACCATCCGGCGCAACTCCAACGCACGGTTGGTGCGCGACGGCACGGTCATCTACGAAACGACGATCGGTTCTCTGCGGCGATTCAAAGACGACGTGCGTGACGTTGCCGCTGGATTCGAGTGCGGGATCGGGCTCGAGGGATATCAAGACATCAAGGAGGGCGACCTCATCCAGGCCTTTGAGGTCCAAGAGGTAGCTCGCTAGTTCTCGTTAGATGTTCGTCGGCATAGGTCGGTTCGAGCTGTTCATCCCTGCGGCAACCTCTCTAAAAGACAAGCGGCAAGTCTTGCGCTCGGTTATCGACGGGATCCGCAAGCGCTACAACGTTGCGATCGCGGAGGTGGACCACCAGGATCTGTGGCAGCGCGCGGCGATCGGAGTCACTTGCGTCTCGAACTCGAGCGATCAGTGCACGAAGATCATGAACGAGATCGATCGAGCGGTGACACGTGCAGCGATCGACGGGGCAGAGATCACCGAACGGTCGATCGACGTGTATTCGGAGGACGACCTATGAGTCAGCGGACGGAAAGGGTTCAGAAGCTCGCCCGAAAGGTACTGGGCGAGCTGATCCAGCAGCTCAAAGATCCGAGGATCGGCTTCGTGACCGTGAGCACGGTCAGGATGACGCCGGACCTTCGTCATGCGCGAGCTTTCGTCAGCGTTATGGGCGCCGACGAAGAGAAAGAAGCGACCATGAAAGGGCTTTTAAGCGCGGCCCCCTTCCTGCGTGCCGAGATGGGCCGGGAGATGAAGATGAAGTACGTTCCCGACCTCGTGTTCGAGCTCGACGACACACCCGAGCACGCGCAGCGTTTGGAGTCGCTGTTGCGGACCCTTCATGAAAAAGAGGACGGCGGATGAGCACTGCTGCAGGCTGGGACGAGGCCGTCGCCGCGTTGCAGAAAGCGGAAGAGGTCGCGATCGCGTGTCATGTGAATCCGGATGGAGATGCACTGGGGTCGCTTCTCGCCGCGCACCTCGGTCTCCGGCAGTTGAACAAGAAGACCTATCCAACCTGGAGCACCGCGTCGGTCGCCTTGCCCGATTCCTACGACTTCTTGCCCGGGGCCGACGCCTTGGTGCAAATGCCCGACGTTCCTGCGTCGGACGTGTTCCTTGCGCTCGACTGTGGAGCAGGGGACCGGTTGGGAGACCTCGAGAGGGTCGCCGGGGGCGCGACGACGCTCATAAACATCGACCACCATCCAGGAAACACCGAGTTCGGGTCGATCAACATCGTGGATCCCGGAGCTTCTTCCACAGCCGAGCTCGTCGCCGTCCTGTTGAGCAGGCTCGAAGTGAAGCTCGACTCCGACATCGCGACGTGCCTGTACGTGGGGGTCGTGACCGACACCGGGCGCTTCCAGTATTCAAATTCGCGGCCCGAGACCCTGCGTTTCGCGGCCGACCTGCTGTCGCTCGGCGTCGATGCTCCGAAGATCGCACTAGAGATATTCGAGTCGGCTCCATTCGGTTACCTGAAGTTGCTGGGCCGGGTGCTCGAAAGAGCAACGCTTTACGAGGAAGAGTCGTTCGTGACTTCGTGGATCACGCGAGCCGATCTCGACGAGTTCGAAGTCGGTATCGAAGAGACCGACAAGCTCGTGGACATGGTGCGGTCGACGCGCGCGGCAGACGTCACCGCGATGTTCAAAGAGCAACCCGACGGCAAGTGGCGTGTCAGTCTGCGATCCAAGGGCCCCAGTGTCGGCGCGATCGCGCGGCGTCACGGCGGGGGCGGGCACGAGCTTGCGGCAGGGTTCACGGCCGGGGACCGCGACGAGGCGATCGACACCATCAGAGCGGAGCTTCGTGCCGGATAGCTCCGGACCTCACGGTCTTCTAGTGATCGACAAGCCCCCCGGCATGACGTCGCACGATGTCGTCGATTCGGTAAGGAAGAAACTGCACACCAAGAAGGTGGGACACGGCGGCACGTTGGATCCCGACGCGACGGGTGTGTTGGTGGTCGGCGTCGGAAACGCGACGCGATTTCTCAGCTACGCGCAATCGGCCTCCAAGAGCTACCGGGCCGAAGCCGTCTTCGGGATCTCCACCTCCACGCAGGATGCATCGGGCGATGTGGTGGCCGAGCGCGAGGTCACCTCGACGAAGGCCGATATCGAGCGACTCTTACCTAAGTTCACCGGAGATATCTCGCAGGTGCCGCCGATGGTGTCGGCCGTGAAGATCGGAGGCGAGCGCCTCTACCGCAAGGCGCGCCGGGGCGAAGAGATCGAGCGGCCGTCACGACCTGTGCACGTGTACTCATTGGACCTCGTCACGTGGCAAGAAGGCCCTCGACCCCGGGCCACCTTCGAGGTCGCATGCTCGGCCGGCACCTACGTCCGCACGCTCGTCTCGGACATCGGCGTCGAGCTTGGGTGCGGCGCGCATCTAGCTGCTCTCCGCCGGACTGCGTCGGGCGGTTTCTCCTTGGACGAGGCCGTCCCACTTGACGACGTCTCGTCCGCGTCGATCCGGCCCTTGGTCGACGTGCTCGGCGACATGAAACAGATCGAGGTCGATGAAGACGCAGCCACGTCTGTATCCCATGGCGCTCGTATCTCATTGGTCGACGAGCCCGCCGAAGGTGAGGTCGTTGCCGTCACATCGAAGGGGCGCCTGCTTGCTCTTTACCGCCGCCGCGGAGACGTATTGGTCGCCGAGAAGGTCGTGGCGTCATGACGATGGAGATCGTCGTAGGAAGAGAAGCGCTGTCGGCTCCTTCCGAAGGCTCGGTTGTGACCGTCGGCACTTTCGACGGCGTTCACCTCGGCCATCGCGCGCTGATCGCCGAAACGATCGGCATCGCTCGCTCTTCCGGCGCGCAGGCCGTCGGTGTCACCTGGGACCGCCATCCGGCGATGACGCTGCGTCCGGACAAGGCACCTCCGATGCTGTCGACGCAAGATCGGAAGATCGAGCTGTTGAGCGAGACCGGGTTGGATCGTTTAGTGGTCCTCGTGTTCGATCGGGAGCTTTCGCAGGTCCCCGCCGAGAGCTTCGTGACCGAGATCCTGGTCGGCGGATTAGGGATGCGACACATCGTTTCGGGCACCAAATGGCGGTTCGGTCACAAGGCCACCGGCAACGTGGACCTGCTGCGCGAGCTGGCTCCCAAAGAGGGCTTCGAGGTAACGACGATGGAGCTCGCGCAGCAGGACGGGGAAGCGGTGTCTTCCAGCCGCACTCGTCGCGTCGTGTCGTCGGGTGACATGGAGCTCGCCGCTCGCCTTCTGGGGCGGCCTTTCGACCTAGAGGGCGTCGTCGTACACGGTGACGACAGGGGTGCCGAGCTGGGGTTCCCAACCGCCAACCTTTCGCTCG
>JBHELU010000075.1:0-3878 GCA_046262955.1 Actinomycetota bacterium
GCCCTACGCGCCATCGAGACTTTGAAGGCGGCGGGATGCGACGAGACCCATATCGCCGCTGTGGTGAACGCGTGGGAGTGGAAGCGCGCCGCGGACCTCGCAGAGTCCGTGGACGCACTGCCGATCAAAGTCGCCGGCTCCATCCCTCTCGAAAAGAAGGAAACCAAACGCGCCTTCCTGGAACAAAGACCGCTTCACAGGGGACGAGCCTTCAAAGCCTTCCAGTCGCTCGCCTCTGAGGTTCGAAGTGCCGCTCCGGTTGACGGACGAGTTTCGGCGGTCGCATGAACGGGACCGTCCAACTCATCGAATCGGCCCGCGAGGCCCTGGGACTGAGACTCGCCGAGTCTTCGCTTCTGCGGCCGACGGTCGAACATGAAGCAGAGGCACGAAAGCTCCTCGAAGAAGTCGTCGACGAATGGAATCGCAACCGCGCCAACTCCAATCTAGAAACGGTCCCCCAACCCGAACGGGAGCGTTTTCAGCGGCGGCTGTTCGATCTGTTCTTCAGGCTTGGGCCATTGCAGCCTCACCTCGACGACGAAAGCGTGGAAGAGGTCACCGTCAACTCTCCAGGTGTGGGGTTCGTCGTCCGTGCCTCCGGCGTCAAGGAACGTATCGACCCCGGCTTCGTTTCGGAAGAGGAGGTTCGGACCTTCATCTCAAGGGTCGTTGCGCGCTCGGGACGACGCATCGACGACGCTTCGCCTTCGGTCGACGTGCGACTCTCAGATGGTGCCCGTCTTCACGCGATGCTTCCTCCCGTTTCGAGACACGTTTCGGTGACCATCCGACGCCACCGTTTGATCGCCGAGCGGTTGGACGAATTGGTCCAGCTCGGAACGATCACGGGAGAAGCTGCCGAGTTCCTTGAGTCCGCCGTGAAGCACCGGATCAACATCCTGGTCTCAGGTGGCACGGCATCTGGTAAGACCACGACTCTGAACGCGCTCGGACGCGTCGTCCCCGAGAACGAACGGATCGTGACCGTCGAGGAAACCTGCGAACTGAGATTGGCCGATCTCCTTGCAGACTGCGTCGCACTGGAAGCTAGGCCCTCGAACGCGGAAGGCGTCGGCGAGGTTTCCATCCGCGATCTCGTTCGTCACGCGCTTCGGATGAGGCCGAACCGCATCATCGTGGGTGAAGTCCGGGGAGCCGAAGCACTCGACATGATCTCGGCGATGAACTCTGGTCACGAAGGCTCGATGGGGACGATCCATGCCAACAACGCTCGATATGCCCTAAACAAACTTCGTCTGTACTTGCTGATGGCTCGCGAGGACATCCCCTCCGAGGTGGCGGCGGAGATGATCGCCGAAACCGTGCAGATCGTCGTACATCTTCAGCTGGACGCATCGGGGCATCGCATGGTCTCGCAGATCGCGGAGGTCGCGGGACTGGACGGCGGAAACGTCTTGATCAACGACGTTTTTCGTCTTGACGGAAGCCAGCTCGTTCGGACCGGAGTCAGACCTCGTTGGGAGGAAGCCCGAGTGCAACTCGAAGAAAAGCCTCCGCCAACGGTTCCATCGGAAAACGGGAGGTCGCTGTGGGCTGGCAGTCGCTCCTGATCGGAGTTTCATTCGGGATCGGCATCCTTCTTATATATGACGCGCTCGTCCGGCCGGATGGCCGGCTCAACATCCGTGGGTCATTCCGACGACTGGGGCCGAGAGGAGCAGGAGGGGCAGCGGGGGTCGCTGTCGCTCTGCTCCTGACAGGTTGGGTCGTGGCTGCGATCGCCGCAGGGCTCGTCGGGTGGCTTCTTCCATCGATCCTCACCCGCGGCAGATCGGATCGCGAGCGCGTGCGCCGTATGGAGGCCATCGCCGAGCTTGCTGCGAGGCTTCGCGATTCCATCCGCTCGGGGATCGGGATCCACGACGGGATCGCTCAGGCATCCGACAACCCGCCGTCCGCGATCGCGCGCGAGGTGAAGAGGCTGGCCGCAGATTCGAGGGTGTCGGGACTCGGGCCAGCATCCAATGCTTTCGCCACGCGGCTGGGGGCCGAGGGGGAACTCATGGCTGCCGCGCTGTCTCTCGGCGAAGAGGCGGGTGCGCGCAATCTCTCCGACGTCCTCGACGCTCTTGCAGAGGCAAGTTCTGCGAGGGCAGGGACCCTTCGTGAGGCCCGCGCTCGTCAGGCCCGGGCCCGAGTTTCAGCCAGAGTAGTTGCGGCGGTCCCCCTCGTGTTGTTGATCTTGATCAGAAGGACCAATCCCGGATACCTCGCTCCCTTCGACGCGGCACAAGGGCAGGTGGTGCTCGCATTCGCTATCGGGCTGGTGGCATTCGGGTACCTGATGATGCTCAAGGTTGCCCGGCTCGAGAAGACCGCCAGCTGATGGGGACTTCCATCGCTCTAACCGGTTTATTCGGGATCGGCGTTCTGCTGATCCTCAAGTCCCAGCCGATCGGCCGTCCGCGCCCCAGCATCGGGCAGCGGTTGGATGCCCTTCGAGCGGACAAGCCCAAGAGCCAGCCGGTCGTGCGACGCGTTGCGTTTCGAACTGCCATCCTCGAAGAGATCCTTCGGCCAACCATGGAGTCGGCTGGAGAGATGGCCCTTCGGATCACCAGGAGACTGGGTCTCGACCTGGCCGAGACCTCGTCGCGACTCGCTGCGGTCGGAGATGAGGGAGGCCTCGGTCTTTTCCTTGGACAGAAAGTCGCGAGCGCGGTCTTGGGTGTGGCATTTCTGCCGATGGCATCTGCTCTCGGGGGATTGCCTTCGACCCCGAGCTGGATGTGGCTCGTTCTCGGCGCGGGTGGGTTCCTGCTTCCCGACATGGCGCTTCGGTCCAAGGCTGAAACGAGGCGACGTGAACTGAAAGAGGAACTGGCAAGGTTCGCAGAACTCACCTCGCTATCGGTGTCTGCGGGCCAGGGGCTTGAGTCGGCTCTCGATCGGGTGTCGCAATCGAGCGATGGCCCCTTCTTCGAGCACCTAAAGCGAGCGCTTCGGGAAACGAGACTTCACGGGGAACCGGCGTCATCGGCACTCTCGCGCCTCGCGACCGAGCTACGACTCACAGACGCTGAGCCACTAGCTAGCGCCCTTCGGGCAGCGGAAGAGCACGGCATCCAGGTCTCACAGGTCCTTCGAACGCAAGCGCGTGCGATCAGAGAACGACGACGCATCGAGTTGATCGAGATCGGCGAACGAGCTCCGGCCCGGATGGCGCTTCCGATCGGCCTTCTGATCCTTCCAGCCTTCTTCATCGTCATTTTGTATCCGGCAGCAGTTCAACTGCTCCGAGTGACCGCAAGGTAAGAGAGGAGGTGGTGACGGTGTTAGGGATTCTTTTGGCCCTAAGAGGAAAGTTAGAAAACGAGAGAGGCGAGGTGTACGTCGAGTACGTCGTGCTCGGCGCGATGGCGACGCTTCTGATTCTTGCCTCGGTGCAGTTCTTCTTCGGAGGGATCGCTTCGCTCTTCGAACGGATGGGCAACGTATTGAGAGGTCTTTGAGTGAAAGTCTCCGACGAACGCGGCGCAGCGACGCTCGAGCTGGCGATCGTCGCGCCGACCTTGATGGTGCTGATACTCGGCGTACTTCAGTTCGGGCTTTGGTATCACGCGCAGCATGTCGTTCAGACAGCTGCGCTCGAAGCTGCGCGCTCGGCATCGGCGGAGAACGGGACAGTGTCCGATGCGAAGGATCGAGGTACGCAAGTTGTGAGCGCGGCTTTGGGAAGGATGACGGAGGCTCCGTCCGTGGAGATCCAGATGAGTCTTGAAGTTGTCACCGCGCGCGTGACGACTTCGATGAGGGGACTGCTTCCGATCCCAGGTCTCGAATCATTGACGCTGCGGTCCAGCGCGATCTCTTACCGCGAGAGATTCAGGCCAGCGGGGAGTGGACCTTGAGAC
>JBHELU010000076.1:0-10143 GCA_046262955.1 Actinomycetota bacterium
GTGTGGGATGGGGCGAGGGTGATCCGCTGGGAAGCGGGCCCGGCGCGGTCGAAGTCGAAGCTTCGTCGAATAGGCCGGACGCCCCTGAGCCGAAGTAGGGGCCGTAAAGAGTCCCGGGCGAGCTTGTGTAGAAGTAGGTCACGTTCGAGTTCAGGAAGTGCCCGTCGATGATCCAACCGCCGCCGCTCGATCCGTTGGTCATGTCACACGAGATACCGAGCGATGCAGGATTGGTTTGGTTATCCACCCTCACCACGTTGGATAAGCAGTGGTATAGGGAGCCGCCGTTGAATGGATTTGCCGCGGGATAGCCGTATGCGTCGAAGTTCTCTTGCTGCGATTGATCGAACGCGATATCGCGGCCCCCGACAACGTCGGTCAAGCGCAAACCGGCCGAGTTCGCGCCCATCACGAGAGCAGCCATGTCGTGACCCTCAGGGAAGCCGTTGACTTGCGACCACTGCGGCGGGACGTCGGCTTGGGTTGCCGTCCACACTCCGAAAGGCTGAGCTCCGTTGTGATAGGCGGGAACGAAGACAAGACTCGTTGCCCGGTAGCCGGTGCTCGGATCGATAACGCAGTGTCCTGCCGTCCATACGACGCTTCGGTTAGCGCTGTTGACCGCGGTCCCCGAGCACGAGAACGATCCCGCTGCGTCGGTCCCGAAGACCCGCCCCGCAGTCGAGTAAGGAGACGTCGTGTAAAGAGTGGGGTCGACCGCGATCGCTGTGCTTGCGGCTGCCGTCCTCAGTCCCGTTAGACCCGTGCCTGAGCGCTGCGCGCCCAAGGTCTCGACCGGGCCTCCCGCGGGGGCGGGACCTCGGCCTTTCAGTGCGATCAACGATCTCGAAGTGGCGTTGCGCATGCGGGCTTTAGTCCAATACGTGCGAGCGAACGAACGCGAATCGTTCAGGCGCACCACGGTCGCCCGGTTCTGCCGCTGAGACGCCACGGCATTGCTTGTCGTCGTCGCGATCCCGCCCGCGATGACGACGCCCGCCACGACGAGCGCTATTGACCTATCGAGCCTGCCTGAAAGTGACATTCGCCCTCACATGAAAGCCCGACATCGGCGGCCGGGTCACTACGGAATGTCGGCAGGCCTCCAGGTGACCTGGAGCAGATCGAGGAAGCTAGCCCTGAGGTCCGAAGGCGTTAGTGCAACGCGCCGTGGGCCTCATGTTCATGGCTTGGGCGGGATGGTCAGTTTCTGGCCGATTCTCAGGGACGACGGATCGGTGATGCCGTTGGCCTGGGCGATCAGGTCGTCGAGCGAAGAGTCTCCGTAGAACTTCTGCGCGATCCCTCGCAACGTATCGTTGGCTTTAACCGTGTAGGTCTGGGATCCTGCCGGGGGAGCAGCGGACGCTGAGGCCTGAGCACTCGGGGTCGCCTGCGCAGACGGCTGTGCTGCTGCAGCTTGATCCTGAAGCGTGGTGATCTGCTGCTTCAGGGTTGCATTCTCTTGCTTCAACCGGTTGTAAGCGGTTTGGGAGATGCCTCCGCCTCCGCCTGCGGTCACGCGGCCGATGATGAAAGCAAGGATCAGAAATATGGCGAGGAGAGCGACCCGGCCCCACAGGACTTTCGGTCCCGATCTTTGGGGTTCGGGCTCGTAGTCCCAGTCGTAATCGGATCCGTCGGGCTGGTACGGCTCGAAGGGCTCTGTGACTCCGTCGTTCACCAACACCCCTTTCCCACGGCCGCTCAGCCCGGGCCACCCACCGGAAGCGTAGCCGGAAAGCGCAGATTTCTCACCACCTGCGACGTTCTCGACTCACCTAGAGTAGGAGCCATGGACAAACCCAAGAGCGGTGCGCCCATCCCGACCGGATGGGCCCAGCGGGGGGCTCGACTCGCGGGGCAGACCGGGAAGTCGGCGGCGCGGTTCCTTGGAACCAGGATCAAATCGTTCGCTTCCCCGGACCGAGCCAACGAGTTCCTCGAAGGGTTCCATCAGCAGACGGCCCAACAGCTCGTCGAGATGCTCGGCGAGATGAAGGGCGCCGCCATGAAGCTGGGCCAACTGGCGTCCTTCTACGAGTTCTCGGCCCCCAGCGACTACCTGGCAACGTACAAAGACGCGCTGACGATGCTGCAGAACTCAGCGCCGCCGATGGATCCCGAAGCTTCGAAAACCGTGATCAAAGAAGAGTTCGGGAAGGGCGTCGACGAGCTCTTTGCCACGTTCGAGGACGACCCGGTCGCTGCGGCTTCGATCGGGCAAGTGCACAGAGCAACGCTTCATTCGGGCGAAGAGGTCGCGGTGAAGGTGCAGTATCCCGGCGTCGACGAAGCGGTGCGCTCAGACGTGAAGAACTTGACCGCGATGACGAAGTTGTCGGTTGCGATCGCACCGAACCTCGACCCTAGAGAAGTCGCCAACGAGGTGCGCGATCGCGTTTTCGAAGAGCTCGACTATCGCCGAGAGGCGACCAACCAACAGAAGTTTGCCGAGTTGTTCGAGGATCATCCGTTCATCGTGGTCCCCAAGGTCTACCCGGACTACTGCAGAACACGGGTCATCACTCAGGAATTCATCCACGGGAAGCCGTTCATGACCGCTTTCGACTGGGACCAGCAAAAGAAGGACGAGCTTGCCGAGATCCTGTTTCGCTTCTTCTACGGCAGCTTCAACCGATTCCTTCTGTTCTCAGCCGACCCGCACCCAGGCAACTACCTCTTGCTTCCTCGCGGAAAAGTGGCGTTCCTAGACTTCGGTTTGGTTCGGGCGATCGACCCGGGCACGCGGACGCTCTTGCTCGAAGTGATCCAGGCCTTGATCTCAGAAGACATGGAGCGTGGACGCGCTGCGCTCGAGGGCCTCGGGGTGCTCAATCGGAAGACGCCCGAGATCGACGCAGTGTGGGGCCATCTTCGAATGCTGAACCGGCCCGTGATCAACGACGAGGAATTTACGATCTCCGCGGAGCTCGTCCAGAAGATCGCTGCTGCCGGCATGGATCCGCGCTCGAAAGCATTCCAGACGCTGCGCAAGGTCGGTGTCCCCGGCGTCATGGTCACGTTCAACCGGATGAGCTTCGGAGTCGCATCGTTGCTTGGGCGACTCAACGCGACGGCGAACTGGCAGCGGGTCGCCCGCGAGCTGTGGGAGGGCCTGCCTTCAGAGACCAAGCTCGGTAAGAAGGAAGAAGCGTGGCTCAAGAAGGTGCACCCAGATTGGGTAGCTCCCCTTGCGGGTTAGTTACTCGTTGACGGGGAAGTTGGCGGTCAGAACCACGCTGCCGTCCTCTTCCGTGCACTGAAGCCCGGTGATCGTCGCACCGTTGCGATCCACAGAACGTCCCCAGCTTCCTTGACCGTCCGTGTACGTGACCGAGCCAACCGGGACAGTGTCGCCGTTTGACGTAACCAGCTGAACTCCATAGGTGCCCGAGAACGAGCTTGGAGCTTCCACTTCGACGTAGACCCATGAAGGTTTGCCCCGGAACAGGAAAGCGTGGCCGGCTTCAACCCCTGAACGCGTGCCGCTGAGTGCGGAAGCCGAGAAAGAAGATCCGTTTCCGGTTCCCAGCGCGTTCGCCCATCGGTCGGCCAGAGCGCGTGAGTGGCTACCTGCCAGATACGTGCCACCGGCGGCAACCGCTGCGGCCAGCACCAACGCAGCGGCTGCGAGGACCATTCGCTGGAAACGATGTCTGCGAGGGGTTCGGCCGTCGAAAGCCTCGATCACGCGGGATTCGAATCCGACAGGCGGTTCGCTGTCGGGAGCCAGCAGCAAGATCTCGTCTGCAACCGCCGACAGTCCCTGAACGTGATCCCGGCACTGAGCACAGGAAACGAGATGCTCCAATGCACGAGCGCGCTCTTTGGCGGGAGCAATGCCCAACGCCAGCTCTCCCGCAAGCTCTCGGACTTCCTCGCACGAATACCTATCGGTCATCGGACACCTCGAGTGCCGAGCGCAACTTGATCATCGCGGTCCTTATACGCGTTTTGATCGTGCCTAGTGGCGCGTCCTCGAGTTCGCTGATCTCGCGTGCGGTCCGCCCATAGAAAGCGGCCAGCACCAACGCCCTCTTTTGGTCTTCCGGAAGATCGGCCAGCGCAGAACGCAGTCGTTGGGTGTCGTCGATGAGGAAATGGGCCTCGTCGGGTCCCGGGTCGAGGTCGTTGTCCTGCAACGTCGCAAGCACGTGCGGGTCCATCGGATCCTGCCTTCGGACGCGTACTACGTCGATCGCCAGATTGCGCGCGATCGTCAACAACCAGGTGGCCACCCGGCCTCTTCTCGGATCGAATACGGAAGCGTGTTTCCATGCTTTGAGGAATGTCTCCTGCGCTACTTCTTCTGCCGTTTGTGGGTCGCGGACGATCGTCAGAGCGAGACCGAAGACTCGCCCCTGGAAGCGCCGTACGAAGGCGGCAGCAGCCTCTTCGTCGCCGGCCCCCATGGATGCGAGTAGCGATTCATCTGCGATCGACCACATAACGACATACGTAAACAGGCCCCCGAGAGATTGCAAGCTTCGCCCTGAGGCCCGAAGGCGCTAGTGGAACGCGCCGTGGGCCTCATGTTCTCGGGGGCCTGGTTATTTGAGACTCCTAGCTACTTGTGCTTGATCCTAGGGAACTTAGCTTGCCGGCAGCAGATCCCGTCGACCTCGACCGGGAAGATGTCGTTTTCGGCCTCGTCGTTCGACGGTGGCTGGTTCGCCTGACGAGGAGCTGCCAGCGCAAAGACCGAGAGGCTCTGCATCAAAGTGCCGTCCTTCAATCCCACGTCGGCCATCGGGACCTTGATCAGGAGATAGTCCGGTTTCGCCCCTTTTGTCATGACGACCTTGCCCTTCTCCGTCGTGCCGCCGAGTGGTGGAGCCGGATATGCGAGCGCATGTGGCGTACAACCCGATACCGAACACAGATCGACGGTCTGAGTCGATCCCGCAAAGAAGCTCGTCCCGGTAGCGGTTGCCTCGGCCTCGGCGTAATAGATCGGGAAGATCTGGTCGGCCCCCTTGCCCAGGGGCGCGCTCCACCGAACAACGTAGTCGAGAGCTTGCGATCCGGTGGCCGTGAGAGCGCCTTGCGTGTCGGCCAGATCGTTCACTTTGACTTTCAGCCACGCCTTCTTTCGGTGGCGGATCACCTTGAGTCCGCGGAGATCAAGCGCAGAAACGTTGTCCGTCCCGTATAGCGGGTCCCATACCGCGTCCTTCGCACCGTCGCGCATCGTTCTGCCCGACGTTCGCGCTCCCGTCACCGGCTTACCGAGCAACCCGATACCTCGGTTCTGGATCACCAGATTGACTTGTGGCGCCCCTTTGTGATCCGCGGCGCTGTCCGGCACCGACGCGCCGTTCTGGATGGACTGGGTGATGTCGTTCGAGGTGTCGTTGTAAACGACCTCGATGGCGCCGGTCTTGGGAACCATCTCGACCTGGAAGAAGTCGGCGAGGTTGCGATTGCCCTGGACCGCGATGCAGCCCGTGCCTTCGAAGCAGATCGTTCCATAGTGCATCGGGTGTGGGCTTACCTTGATCTGTTGCTCGGTCGGGTTCGCCGTGTCGGCGCCGGTCAAGTTGGCGAGATAGACATTCCACGCCTGATGGGCGTTGGTCACGCTGGGATCGTCCTTGCCGTCGTCCGTGCCGTAGTAGACGATCGCGACGCGGCCTTTGGCACCGGCCGTGATCCACGGCATCGCGTTGGTTACAGCGGGCGGACGACTCACCTTCACCGGCTTGGACCACTTGGCCCAGTCAGTCGAGGCCTTCGCATACGAGTAGTAGATCTGCCACGCCGTCGGGTCCTTGTCGGGCAGGTTCGACGAACGGGTGACCCAAGTGATGTAGGCGGTGCGGTTCTGGTCGAGCGCGATCACCGGGAACAGCGCACGCTCGTTGGCGCCGTTCGGAAGGGTTGTGATGGGCGTGATATCGACCTTCGTGAGAGCGGGGTCGTCCTTGGCTGCAGGGTCGCGGGTGTATTTCGCGACGCCCACGTCGGACGTCCCAGTAACGCCGATGGCTTCGAGCACGGTTCCCGTCGCCTGGTCGACGACCGTGTTCCCATCGAGTCCGATGGTTGCCGTAACGGTCGGTGCGGAGTATGTGGAGCCGTCCGTGGAATACGTCGCGTCTTCGCAATTGCCCGAGCATCCGGAACCGGCGAGGGCTTCCAGATATACGAGGTAGTTCACGGGGAATGGCCCCGTGTAGCCCGTCGTCTGTCGCACGGTTGCGGGGTCGGGCGGATCCCACGTCGCGAACCACTGACGGTCGATCCCGTTCAGGTTCTGCTGAGGGTTCGCGATCACGCCGGTCGTCATCGCGCTGGAGTCACAATGCGGGTGACACTTCGTCTCATCGAACAAGGCGTTCTTGAGCGAGGCCAGCGCGGCGAGGTCGGAGTAGTAGAAGCGCCCCTTCGAGTCCGTAGAGAGCTCGGTGTCACCGCCACCGGGCCCGGGAATCTCGGTAGCCGACTGGCCCGAGGTCGTGATGGGCACCTGGTGAACCCCAACAAAGGTCTTACCCCCGTCGATCGAGCGGTTCCAGATACTGCGCTGCGTCCCTGTACCCCACGGCCCCGAGGCGTGGACGATCTTGCTGTTGGCCGGAGACGTGCGCACGTCGGGCTCTCCGTAGTTGTGGATCGGGTCGACGATGCTTGGCGACGTGAAACCAATCTTGCTCGACGCTTTGGTTGCCGAATGTTGACGAGTTGCATCTGCCAGTCCACCCTGCGATGCCGGTGCCATCACAGTTGCGGCAACGAATACCGCGAGCAGAACTGGTAAAAACTTTCGAAACATCGAATGCCTCCTCGTTGAGTGCGGGCTCGTGAGGCGCGGTCAAGCCCTTTGCCCCTACTGTCCGGATTCGTCGGAAATGCGCGATTTCCTTCGACACCAGCCCAGTGCACCTTTTGACGAAGGAGAGTATGCCCAGGCGGTTGCAGGTCAGAACCTGCACGCCGAATATCCTGCCCGGATGCCTGGCGGCGGCGATCTCACCCTAGAAGGACCCCGTGTCACGCAGACCGGCGTGACGTTTGACTACTCAGATCCCACAGGGCGGGTCATGAGCGTGGACCTCCTGCAGGAGGTAAGTAGGCCCCGCGTTGGCCCTCGCTTCTCTCCAGACGAGGACGGCTCGTTCCACCTCGAGTGGCCCCTCCCCGATGCGGATCGATTCGAGTACCAATTCCTAGTCACGTACGCGGATGGCGGCTCCGAAACGATCGCGGATCCGTCGAACCCACTGACGGCCGAGGGTCCGTTCGGCAACCGGTCGGTGATCGAGCTTCCCGGATACAGCCCCCCGTTGTGGGTCGATCGCGACCCGCAGGAGCAGGGGACGGTCCGCGAGCTTCAGGTGCGAAGCCGGATCCTGGGTTGTGAAGTACCGATAGCGATCTGGGAGCCGAATGGCTCATCACAGGATGATCAGTTGCCGCTCCTCTTCGCACACGATGGCCCCGAGTACGCGCGCTACTCAGATCTAATGAAGCTCATCGACGTCGCGTACTTCGAAGGACGCCTGCCGCCGATGCGGGCTGCTCTCGTTCCACCGGTAGTCGATCGCAACCAGATCTATTCGGCCTCGGCTGCTTACTCGCGGGCGTTCTCGCACGAGATCCTGCCGGCGATCGAAGCTGCTGCCCCCGCACCCCACGGCCGCGGAGCGCGCATCGGAATGGGTGCGAGTCTCGGTGCACTTGCGATGCTCCACATCCACCGCACGAATCCGGCAACGTTCGGAGGGCTTTTCCTTCAATCGGGCAGCTACTTTCGCCAGCGATACGACAAGCAGGAGTCCGGGTTCGTTCGCTTCCGTCGCATAAGTCGTTTCGTGGGGACGGTGCTGGTCGGTTCTCAGTGGCTACACCCCGTTCGAGCGGTCTTGACGTGTGGGACCATCGAGGAGAACCTCGCCAACAACAAAGCGGTTGCCCGAGCGTTAGAGCAGCAGGGATACGACGTCGATCTGCACATCAATCGCGACGCACACAACTGGATCGCATGGCGGGACACCTTCGATCCTTACCTAGTCGATCTGTTGTCCGAGATGTGGGCCGGCATGGCGCAACCTCGACTGAGCGAGGGCATGTGAGACGGGATCACATCTCTTTGTATTCGCCTGCGATCGGGTCGGAGGGATCTCTCGTCGCTTACGGCCACTACGGGCGCCCACTTCTTGTATTCCCATCGCAACAAGGCCGCTGCACCGACTTCGAAGAGCGCGGGATGATCGGCGCGATCTCCGGATTGATCGACCAAGGCAGGCTAAAGGTCTATGCGGTCGACAGCTTTGATTCCGACAGTTGGCATGCCGAGCACCTGCCTCTCGAGATGCGCGCGCAAAAAGGTCGGCTCTACGAAGACTGGATCCTCAACCAGGTGGTCCCGTGGATCGGCGACGACTGCGGTGGCTTGCAACCGATCATCCTGACGGGGTCGAGCTTCGGCGCCTACCACGCGGCCAACTTCTCGCTGCGACGCGCGGACCTCTTTCCTTTGGCCATCTGTCAGAGCGGCGTGTATGACGTCTCGGTCGTAGGTTGGGGTGAACAAGGCGACGATTTCTACTTCAACAACCCGATGGATTACGTTGCCAATCTCGAAGGCGATCACCTCAACTGGCTTCGAGGTCAAGTGACGCTCGTTCTGGTTTGCGGGCAAGGACAGTGGGAGGACACGACGGGGGCCTTGGAATCCACCAAGCGGTTCGCCGGGATCTTGACCGAGAAAGGCATCCGGCACGAGATGGATCTGTGGGGCTTCGACGTCCCTCACGATTGGCCCTCGTGGCGGGCTCAGATCGCACACCACCTACCTAGGTTCTGCTGATGACGACCGAGCATCTGATGGGTTTGCTCTTGGGAACCGAAGAGGACTGGCCCGGAGCTTTCGAAGCGGTGGTTGCTCGCCTCAAACCGGAGATCCGATACGGAGGCGAGCTACACACTTTCGGCCTCGAGCGCATAACGATCGAGCCTTTCGACTTGCGCGCGGTGCCGCGTTATTCGCTTGTGATCGACAGGCTGGCTCACTGGTACTACGTGCCGCGGGAGTGGCTGAAGAAGATCGCGTTGATGGATGACGTGTACCTTTTGAACAACCCGTTCACGTTCCAGTCGATGGAGAAGCACTCGGCGTATTGCGCAATGATGCGTTTGGGTTTGAAGATCCCGACGACGTGGATGCTTCCGACCAAGAAACCTCCCGAGAATGAGCGGTTCCCTTATACGGCGGCTAAGTACAACCAGTCGTTCTCGCTCGAAGAAGTTGCCGAGCAAGTCGGCTACCCGATGTACATGAAACCGTTCGATGGAGGCGCGTGGGTCGGCGTGACCCGTGTTGCCGGGGATGCAGAACTGCACCGTAGATATGACGAGTCGGGCGAACGCCTCATGCACCTTCAGAGCTCCCTCGAGAACTTCGAGGTCTTCGCCCGCAGTCTTTCGATCGGTGCGGAGACGATGGTCATGCACTACGAGCCCGATAGGCCGCTACACGATCGTTATCAGGTGGATCACGGATTCCTGACGCCTTCCCAGGGCGAAGAGGTCTTGATCATCTCCCGCCTGGTGAACGCGTTCTTCAGGTGGGAGTTCAACTCTTGCGAAACGATAGTGAAGTCGGGAGAAGTGCATCCCATCGATTACGCGAACGCATGCCCCGACATGTCGCTCATCAGCCTCCACTACTACTTCCCCTGGGCGATCAAGACGCTCGTCAAGTGGTCCATCTTCTGTACTGTCACCGGCAGGAAGATGCGCGTCGACCAAGACATCGGTCGATTCTTCGAGATAGGAGACGACGATTCACTGACCTACGAGCAGAAGCTGGCCCGCTACCGTGAGATGACCGACGAGTACTTCCAACTCGGGAGCTATCACGAGTTCTGTAACGAGCACTTGTCGGAAATCGACGAGGTCATGGTGGACTACATCGAGAGCGACGATTTCGATCGGCTTCTGGTCGAAACCGTTACGTCCACGTTCCCGGCCAACGAGCATGAGAAGTTCGTGACTCATTACAGGGGATTGCTGGCGGCCTGGGCCCACGACCAGGCCTGAGGACCGAAGGCGCTAGCGCAGCGCGCCGTGGCCCTCATGTAAAAAGGCCTGAGGACCGAAGGCGCTAGCGCAGCGCGCCGTGGGCCTCATGTAAAA
>JBHELU010000077.1:0-12186 GCA_046262955.1 Actinomycetota bacterium
CGCTTTCGAAGTACTCCTCACATAGGTCGGCGATCGACCCGTCGACGGTGCGCGCGAACAGCTTCTCGGTCTCGGACTTGCGGAACGCGCGCCGAGCCTGCTTGCGAGTCGCCGGATAGCTGAGCAGTGGTCGCAGGCGGCGGGAGGCCTCCTCGAAGAGCTCGAAGAACCATGGGTAGGCCTCGGCGTCGGCGGGCGACAGCTTCGCGATCTCCTCGTAGCGCTTGGCCGGGTCCCGCCACATCACCAGGCCCCCGCCGTCCGGGTACGGCGCGAACAGCTCGGGATCCTTGGCACGGATATCGAGCTCGAGCCCGAGCTCGGTCACCACTGCCGGCTGTAGCAAAGACAACGAATAGGAGGCGGTGGATATCCGGAAGCCTGGAAGAGCTCTTCGGTAACGCACGCCCCGCCGATGCGGTCGGAACGCTCGAGGACCAAGACCTTGAGCCCGGCTCGAGCCAGGTAAGCGGCACAGATCAGGCCGTTGTGGCCCGCCCCTATGACGATCGAGTCGTACACCTATCAGCTCCCGCCAAACTTTTGTTAGAAGTTGGTTAGACCTAATCGCTCCGGCAGGCTACCGTGCAGGCATGGCTCTCGACGCTTTCTGCACTACCTGCCAGCGAACCGTGTACGTCGACGACGGCGACACACCCGTCTGTCCGGTGTGCTCGTCGCCCCTGCTCGAGACCGTCCCGCAGCCGGAAGAAGACCAGAAGCCCGACGAGGCCGTCCCTTCCTAGAGGTTCGTAATCACACTTTCGGCGCGAAGTAAGACGCCGACACCAGAACGTCTCCGTCGATCAATAGCGTCGTCACCGACCCCGTTTCGCATGGAGCGAACGCGAGCCACGGCGGGATCTTGCGCTCCGCCACACCTAAGCGAGCGACCTGAACCGGCGTCTGATGTGAAACGAGCACAACGTCGCGGCCGTCCGAGCTTGCGATCGCATCTCTGATCGCGGCCACCATGCGAACACGTATCTCCGAGAAAGTCTCGCCCCACGACGGTCTCCACGGGTTTCGCAAGCTCCACCACAATCTCGGAGATGTAATGAACTGACGCAGCGTGCGGCCCGCGCCTTCCAGGGTCGTTGCGCTCTCGACCAACCGCTCGTCGGTGGTGATGCTCGTGCGGTGCGGCGCGGCGATGATCTCGGCGGTCTCTTGTGCACGTTCCAGCGGGCTTGCCCAAACTGCGCCGATGTCCGCGTGCTCCAACCGTTTAGATGCTTGACGCGCTTGTTCCTGCCCCCGCTCGGACAGGTTGTAGCCGGGCAGGCGCCCGTAGATGACACCCATCGGGTTGGCGACTTCCCCGTGCCGGACGAGGTGGACTGTGGCGGTCACCGCACTACCGTAAGGTTTGGGCATGCCGGACGTCCTTCTATTCGGAGCTACCGGCTACACGGGGCGATTGACCGCCCGCGCTCTCAAGGACCGGTCGGCCTCATTTGTCGTCTGCGGACGCAACCGCGCCAAGCTCGAGAAGCTCGCGGAAGAGACCGGGGCCGAAGACGTACGGATCGCTGAAGCGGGCGATACCGACGGTCTGGTCAAAGCCCTGTCGGACGTGAAAGTGATGATCACGTGCGTCGGCCCGTTCTTGCGCTTCGGTGACACCGCCGTCGAAGCGGCCCTGCGAGCCGGTGTGCACTACATCGACTCGACCGGCGAAGGCTCGTTCATCGCGAAGCTCATCGAACGTTCCGGCGAAGCAAAGGCTGCGGGCATCGCGATGGCACCCGCCATGGGCTTCGACGAAGTCCCGGCCGACACTGCCGCCACGATCGCATGCGAGGGCATGGGATCCGCAGAGCTGGTCGTGACATATGCGTTTCCAAGCCACGGATCGGCCGGCACGATCCGGACGATGGCCAACATCGTCACCACGGATGCCCACTGGGTCGAAGACGGTCGGGGGATCTCGGTCGCGCCGGGATCCCGCAGCCGCTGGGCGCCGATGCCTGCCCCACTGGGGCCGCGTCCGACAACTGCTTTCCCCTTTGCCGAGGGGCACCTTGCGCCGCTCCACCTCGATCTCCGATCGCTTCAGCTGTACGCGTCGGTAGGACGGATGGCAAGCGCCGGCGCACGCTTCGGCTTCCCGGCGGCGCGTTTGTTCTTGGGAAGACCCGAAGCGACCAAGCTCGTCGATCGATTGGCTGCTCGGTTGCCCGACGGCCCCACCGACGAACAACGAGCCAAGAGCTATTTCACGATCCTTGCCGAAGCGCGCTCGGGCGACTCGTGGCGCAACGTCACCATCCAAGGGGTCGACGTGTACGGGCTGAGCGCGCTATTCCTTTCGGCGGGAGCAGTTGCGATGGCAAAAGAGGATTACGAGCGCACCGGTGTGCTGGCACCGGTGGAGACACTCGGCGTCGATGGATGGCGCGAGGAGCTACGGGCCGGGGGATGCGACATCGAGGTCTACGAACCTGTCGATTCAGAAGGGAGCTAGATGGGAGCTCGACTGCAATACGCGAAGGTGATCGATCGAGAGGCGTTCATCATGCAAGGGGGCAACGTGCACCCCTCTCTCGAGAATCGCGTGGTGCTCAAAGAGGACCCCGGCCCGGCCGGTGCCTTCCTTGTGATGAGGGCATGGACGGACGACCACGGAACGTTTACCGAGCGCTGGCAGCTGCAAGGTTCGGGCGGGGGGGTGGTCTACGAGAGCGCGCCGCGCGAGCTGCACCTCGCGACCACGACTCATGTCGAGCGCTTGCAGGATGAGGTTGCCGACGTCACCTTCGAGTACGCAGCCGACGACTACCAATGCGTCTTCTTCCTGGACGAGAACGAGGTCGCCCGCGTGCAGTTCCCCGTCGAGATCCAAAAGACCTGACGGGTCCCACGACCGGCGCTTTCTTTTCCAGGAATGTGCACCGGACGCGCGCATTCGTGGAAAAGAGCTATGTGTGGCCCTTCGCCGGGATCTCCTAGTTGACGAAAACCCATCCCGACATGAAGCTCCCGTGGAGCGCGCACAGGTAGCGGAAACCGTTCTTCCCGGACGTCTTTGTGAACCTAAGCGTGAATGGATCCAACCCGCCTTCCATCCCGTCTTGGTGAGGGACGACAGATCCGTGCAGGCCGGAGCTCTCCAGCCGGCTGGACCCTCCGGGGAACGATCCATCTCCGGCTTTTTGCGTGAGTGCCCGGCTGAGATCGAGTTCGAGCTCGCTCCCTGCGGGGCACGGAGATCCGGCCGAGAAGTCGGCAGGGGTGTCGGGACCATTTGCGTTGTCGCCGTCGGGATCGCACTCAGGCACGAAACCCGAGTTCGAGATGGCATCGCCTTTTTTGAATGGGAAAGTCACGGTGTGGAGCTCGCCCACAAGGTGGAAATGCCACATGACCGAATCGCCTTTTCGGATGTGGAGCTTCTCCGGAAGCATCCGCAAGATCCGCACCGTTTCGGTGTCGTAGCCGGCATACGCGTCGTACACGCGGTGCCCGCCACTGCGCGTAAACGTCGGTTGCGAGTATTTCTTAACGATGTGGTTGTAAGTGTGCAGATCTTTGGCAAGCAAAGACTTGGCAGCCGAGTTCAATTCCGACTGTGTGGTCGCTGCCTGACCACTGGGGACGATATTGATCTTCAGGATCGTGTGCGCGGTGGGTGGCGGATTCAGCGCCCACAAGGTCGTGTTGGGGGAAGCCGTGATCTTTACGAAGAAGTCTTGGATGTCTCCGGGGACGAGTGGCCCGGTGACCGGGTCCGTGTTCGATCCGTCGAACACACACGCGTTGGCCTGGGTATCGCCACAGCCGTTGGTGTTGCCGTTAGTTGCAATCGCGCTGAGCTTGTTCGGGGCATCCACGCCGGAGCCGTCTCCATCTGGATCGGCGGCGAAGAGGCTGAAGGCCCGGCCACTCCCTCCGCCGTACTGGTCCCACCAAGTGTTCGGCTCGACGCCTTGAGGAAGCACCGCAGGCGCACCAACGAAGTGAATTGTGTCATCGGTGTGGACGTTGATCGTGGGGTTCCCGCCCTCGTCGGGTGCCATCATCCGGGAGGTGCCAGCGGGGATGTGCTTGCCGAACCCGTTGTTCGTTTGGACCGTCAGAGTTGTAGCTCCCTGGGCCGAGGCGGCAAACAAGAAACTGGCAACCAAAGAGATGCCTAGAGCGAGCGCGATCCTTCGCCTCATCTTCGAATCCTCCCCATCGCTGGATGTGACAGGTGGGAAGGAAAACAGAAGCTGCGCCATCCCGCAAGGGGAGAAAGAGGGCGGGAGTCTCCGACGCGCGGGCAGTGCGTCGGATGGCTGCGGCGGCGAATGCGACTTGGACCCCCGCCCTGCCCTGTAGTTTCCGCGGCAAGACAAACCGCGTGAATAGTCTGAAAGAGCTATCTTTCGCCCATCCCGCACACGACCCGTCAGGCAGGCATGTCACGATCTCAACGACGATTCGCACGATGGCTCACCGCAACCGGCGCGGTCTATGCCGTGGGGGCCGTGGACTTCCTGGTGCGCCCGCACGCGTCGACCCGCAGTTTGAGCATGGCCGGAGGAGAGCCTCTGCTCGACGAGAGCCCAGGCCTCTACCACTCCCTTGCGTGCGCCTACATGGCAACGATCGCGGCTATCTCGTTGACGGCGGCACAGGATCCGGCCGATCGCACCGAGCTCATCGCTCCTTTGATGGTAGCGAAAGCGGCCTCTTCGGGGCTCATGATGTATCGCTTCCGCCAAACGGGTAAACCGGGCTTCCTGGCCGGAGCGATCCTCGACGCCGTGCTCCTGGGCGTCACCGCGGGCCTGTACTCGAACCTCGACTGACCCCTCCCCGGTAACCGTTCGCGATTGCGAGCGTCCAACTCCTCGCTTGGGCGGATGAGCCGCCCAAAAGGCACAGGAGGTACCAGGTGTACGAGTTCGCGATCGTGGTCCTGCTCGGAATCGGGATCTTCAAGGTCGTCGACATGCTGAACGAGTACGTGAGCCTCGCGAAGATCCAGTCGATCCTCACGATCGGCCTCGGCGCGCTAACGGCATGGGCACTGAAGTTCTCGCTCTTCGCCAACTGGCACATCGCCGTTAGGTCGGAGGCATGGGGTTACGTCGGCACCGGTCTGATGATCGCGGCCGCCGGTTACGCCACACCGAAGGTCTTCGAGCACGTTGCCGAGATCCTCGGCCACCGCTCGGACTCTTCTCTGAGACGGGCTGCGTAAGTAACAAGCCTTCCCTCAAAGGGGCCGGTTCGCCGGCCCCTTTGTCGCGTAGCGGGGTGGGCGGGGAGTCAAAGTTGGGGCCGGTTCGCCGGCCCCTTTGTCGCGTCCGATGGGCGAAAAGCAGCGAAGTTGGGCCAAAGCGAGCGGCCAAGACCTGGAAACCGGTTAAGTGGCGCCCTAAGCTACCGATTCAAGCCAATGATGAACGCACCAGGGGATCAGCGCCGCCTCGAGCAGGGGATGACCTACGTGCGCTGGTTCGGGATCGTCTTCGGAATCGTCGGCGTGTTGGATCAGCCGGGCTACCCCGACGCTCGCACACAGCAGGTCGCATGGGCAGTCGTCGTGTGTCTGGCGATCGGCAGCTTCGCGATCTGGGGGTGGCTCGGCAGGATCCACAACACACGCGATCTGCAGCGGCTGGGCATCATCGGTTATCTACTCGACGCCGCGATCGTCATGGCGTTCGTGTGGGTTTACGCGTTCGAGCACCCGTACGTCACCTGGGCCTTGCTTCTTATCCTGCCTTTGGAAGGAGCACTTCGCTACCGGCTGCGCGGCGCTCTACTGTCGGCCGGCTTTAACGCCCTCTTCTTCATCGCCCAAGAGATCCACTACGCGGACGTGCACCATCTGGCCTTCGACACATCGACGTACATATTCGTCGTCGGCCTTTCCTTGCTCATCGCCGGCGTCGCAGGCACGATGGCCGAGAACTGGCGCAACCAGGCGAAAGCACTGGAACAGCAGAGCCTGCGCCTTGCCGAGGTCGACCGCTTGAAGGATCGATTCCTTGCAGTTACTTCGCACGAGATCCGCGGCCCCCTTACCGCGATCATCACGGGCGTCGACACCGTCATCAAACAGAAGAGTCGCTTGACCGAAGAGCAGCACGACAAGCTCCTCGAGATGGTGCACCGGCAAGGTCAGCAACTGGCTCGACTCGTCGACGACCTTTTGATCACGTCGCAGATCGAGTCCGACAAGCTGGCTCTGCACGTTCGACAAGCCGACCTCGAAGAAACGATCGAGCACGCGCTCGAAGCTGCTGCCGGTAAGCGAAAGTCACATCAGGTCGAGCTGTTCATCGAGCCGTTGCTCGTCGAGATCGATGCGAGCCGCGTCGGTCAGATCGTCCGTAACCTCGTCGAGAACGCGTTCAAGTACACCCCGGAGAGAACGAAGGTCGCAGTCACCGCTAAGGAATCCGACGCGGGGATCACCATCGAAGTTGCAGACCAGGGGCCGGGCATCCCGGCATCCAAGCGCCGCGACCTGTTCGAGGCGTTCAGCCGCGTCGACGAAACCGCCGCCGGGCAGGAAGGTGTGGGGCTCGGTCTCTACGTCGTCAGTCAGCTGTCGAGCATCATGGGCGGGCACATAGATCTGTCCTCGTCGTCACGCGGAACGACGTTCTCGATCTACGTCCCGTGTGAGGTGCAGCGGAAGCCTGCACAGCTCGGTTTGGTCGAATCACCTCGGGATGCGTCGGGTTAAGCGCCCAAGGCGCTAGCGCAGCGCGCCGTGGCGCTTGTGTTCTCGCGTAGCCGGATATCCTCGGCTCGACCTTTCTTTTCCTAGCTGCGGAGGCCCTAAGAGATGCCACACGTCTTCATGCGCGCGACAAAGGTCGGCTACCAGGACCACGGCGGTGCCGGGATCCCGATCGTTCTAGTCCATGCGTTCCCGCTCGATTCGACGATGTGGCAGGGGCAGATCGACGCCCTCAGCGGCAATCACCGCTTCGTGACGGTCGACCTGCAGGGCTTCGGTACCTCGGACGCGCCCGAAGACGAGTCCGGCTACTCGATGGGTGAGTTCGCCGACCAGATCAAAGCGGTCATCGACGAGATCGGCGCCGACAAAGTCGTGCTGGTTGGGCTCTCGATGGGCGGTTACGTCGCGTTCGAGTTCTGGCGACGCTACCGGGAGCGGGTCGCCGCCCTTGTCCTGGCGGACACGCGTGCTGAGGCCGACCCACCCGAGGGCAAGGACAAGCGCAGCGCGCAACAACAACAGGTGCGAGAGCAGGGAACGTCGGGTCTGATCGAGGCATTGACCGGAGCGTTACTCGGCGAGCAGACGCGCACCAACAAGCCCGAGGTCGTTGATGCTGCCAAGAAGTCGATGGCAAACCCCGATGCCGGCTTCATCGGTGCGCTCGAAGCGATGAAGAACCGTCCCGACTCGTCGGAGGACCTCACCACGATCGACGTGCCGACCCTGGTGATCGTGGGCGAGAACGATGGCGTCACTCCACCCGAGGCCGCCCGCAAGATCCACGAGCACGTAGGTGGATCACAGCTGGTCGTGATCCCGGAGGTTGGCCACCTGTCGAACCTCGAAGCTCCCGAAGATTTCAACCGCGCGCTAGAGGACTTCCTGACTCAATTCAAATAGATCCCCTTCTGTGTCATCCGAAGGTCGATATTCGATCTCCATATGACACAGAAGAGATGCGTGACGCGAAAAGGGGGCCCTTGCGGGCCCCCTTATCGTTGCGCTGCTTTCCGTTCGTTATCCCGGGAAGTCGCTACCTGCGCCCGAGCACCAGCCTGCGCCGTTTGCAGCTTCGTTGTCCCACAGTGACTGCACCGCGAACGAGCCGCCGTGGTTGCCTTTGATGTTGCCGGCAGCACCTGGTTGCGTTTGGCCCGGGATAGGACCTGCGTCGACCCACGCGCACTTGTCGGCGTTCTCGTTGGCGTCGAACGGGTCGTACCACGCCCCCATGATCGTGCCGTCGGGCAGGATCTGCTCGCCGCCCGGATCGGTGACCGCCTCTTCGATCTCGTGCCCGAGGATCATCGTGTAACCGTCGAGCTTGCCCTT
Source organism: Actinomycetota bacterium (assembly GCA_046262955.1). Lineage (GTDB taxonomy): Bacteria > Actinomycetota > CADDZG01 > CADDZG01 > WHSQ01 > JALZGD01. Next base: position 8,024 of record JBHELU010000077.1, read on the forward strand.
GGCTCCGTTGACGAACCCTTGACCACAACCGGTTCCATTGTTCAGGGCGTACGGCATGTTCGTGAACGGGATACCCGGTTGAACTCCGTTGTAGACGCCACCTTCGACATCCTTGTTGGTCATGTCGTGCCATGCGCAGTAGCCGATGTCGGCCGCAGCCGGGTCGCTGAACTTCTGTGGCTGGATCACCACGATGTTCGCGTCGGTGAGGTCGTTCTTTGCGATGTGGAAGTGTGCCGCACCGCGGCCTGCCTCGGCTGCGATCTGACTGAAGATGCGCGAGCCGTTGTCACCGGTCCCTTCTTCTTGCTGCACTAGAGCCGACGGCGTGTACTTCGTCGTGTCGAGGTGCGACGAGTCGTCGACCCAGATCCCGCCGAGTTGGTTCTTCGGGTTCTTGATGTTGACCTGTTTGCCGCCGACGGTCTCGTAGTACTGCGATTGGAGGCCGGCCCACTTCGTTCCACCCATCTGGTAAACGAAATCGGCCATCAGCTTGCCGGCGCCGTCCGGGTCGCACGGAAGCGTCGCCCGCGCATTGCCCTCAACGATCTTCTCTGACTTGCACGGCTCGATGAATGCTCCCTTGATCCCCCATCCCCAGTACACGAGGTAGATCTTCGGATTCGCCTGAACCGGACCGCCCCAGTACGCCATGTTGCCCGGGTACGGCTCACCGACGGCAGGAAACTCCGGCAGCCCGCAGTTCGAGAAAGGCGACGGAAGCGTTCCGCTCTCCGGACACGGTGGTGCCGGTGGCTGGAACGGGCTCGAGTCATCTCCGGGTGAACGCCACTGGTTGGCGATGTTCGGCATGAAGACCGGGTGGGTCTTGGTCGTCCAATCGGTCGTGCGTTCGGCGGTTGCAGCGTTTGCAATCGAGCCACTGGCCGCGACCACGAGCGCAACGACGGCCGTCGCCACGAATCGAGCGGCCCGGATCTTCTTGCTGCGGTTCTTCGAACTCATCTAGGTTTCTCCCTCTGTCCTGGGCGTCCGCCCGTAGAAGGCGAGATTCGACTCGGGCCCCCGGATTCCTCCATCTGCGCCACCGACCGTCACGACCGTGCCAAATCCAGCTATTGCGGCGGCCCGACCTCTAGGGTTCGCCTATGGAGGCAGTCATCAAGCTGTCGCCGTCGAGCGCGACCGACTTCAAGAGCTGCCCACAGCTCTTTCGCTATCGGTCGATCGACCGGCTTCCGGAGCCTGTATCTGGAGCCGCTGCGCGCGGCTCTCTCGTGCATGCGGTCCTGGAGCGTCTCTTTGCCGAGCCGACACCTAATCGCACCCCCCAGCGGGCCGAGGAGCTGCTCGACGCCCTGTGGCAGCAGGTGCGCGACGACCCCGAGTTCCGGCCGTCGGGGCTGGCGGGGCCGGACGAGCTGCACTGGCTCGATAACAGCCGGGCCCTGCTTCGCAACTACTTCCGGCTGGAGGACCCCCGCACCCTCGAGGCATCCCAGCTCGAGTGGTGGGTCGAGTACGAGCTCAAAGACATGCAGCTGCGCGGGATCATCGACCGGCTCGAAGAGCGGGCGGATGGGTCGTGGGTTCTGACCGACTACAAGACGGGCCGGGTGCCGGGCGAGACCCGAGAGCTCGCTGCATTCTTCGGCCTCCGCTTCTATGCGCTGGTGTGCTGGCGCGCGTTCGGGGTGATCCCGGCCGAGATCCGGCTCGTTTACCTAGCCGACCCCGCCGTGCTGACGCTCAACCCGAACGAGCGGATGCTCGTGGCGTTCGAGCGCCAGCTGCAAGCGCTGGGCCGAGCGATCAGGCGTGCGATCGACACCGACGACTGGCGCCCGAGGCCCTCGCCGTACTGCATGTCGTGCGCGTTCCACGCGCGGTGCCCGGCGTGGGTAGACACGAACGTTCAAACGGAAGCAGGGCCCACGGAAGCAGGACCCTCGCAGAACTAGCCGCGGGCTCTCTTCAGCGCCGCTCGAAATTCGTCGGACGTGAATCGCTGCGGCTGTATCTCCCGTGCATGATCGAGCGCAGCTTGCAATTGAGCTTCGGTTGCCTTCACCATCGCCCGCTTGTTGGCCACCACGCCGTCGCGCGGGTGAGCGAGAACCCGCTCCGCAACCGCTCGAGCTCGGTCGATCAGCTCGTTCGGGCCCACCAATTCGTTGACGAGGCCCCACTGGAGCGCGCGTTCGGAATCGATCAGCTCACCGGTCAGGAGCATCTCTGCAGCGCGTGTTGGGCCGATCAGCGCTTGGGTGAGCCACGCTCCACCCGTGCCGGGGATCACGCCGAGCCTCACCCACACCTGACCGAAGCGGGCCCGGGTCGACGCGATCCGAAGATCGCACGCCAGCGCGAGGTCGAGCCCGGCACCAACCGCCGGCCCGTCGACCGCGGCGATCACGACGGCAGCACTCGAGCGGATCGCCAGGATCATGCCTTGGTACGCCTGATAGAGCTTGTCCGCGATATCAGCAGGATCTAGGTCCGACCACTTCTCGAGCTCGTCCAGGTCCCCGCCTGCGCAGAACGCGCCGCCCACCCCCGTGAGGATGACCGCGCGTGCATCCGACGTTGCTTCGATTGCTTCTGCGAGCGCCCGCGCAGCGACAGAGTTCAGGGCGTTACGACGCTCGGGCCGGTCGAGCGTTACGAGGGCAACCTCCCCATCGCGCTCGATCCGTACGGGGTGTTCTTCGGTCACGGCGCCCGAGAGTAACGGGGGAAGGCCCCGTAACAAAAAGCGGGCGGGTTTCCCCGCCCGCTCTGTGGATCTAGGTCGAGTGCTTAGGCGTTCTTCGGAAGCATGCGGGTCATCTTCGTCCCGCACACGGGGCACTGCCCCTGCGCGGCCTTGGAACCGTTCGCCAGTTCCTTGACCTCGCCCTCGAAATCCCTTTTCTCGCGGCACTTGACGCAGTAGCCGTTGTACGTGTCGGCCATCTCTCCACGCTCCTTTCCCGCCCGTAATGGCTGGGTCGCGTTCGCCGCCCCCTATGGTGCCACCTCAGGCGGGGGCACCGCGGATTTGCGAACGCGGAGCGTATTGGCCTGCGCCTATCCGACCAGCACTAATCCGGGTTTACGTCACCCTCTGTAGTCGGAGGCCGGCTACTTGGGACGGTTCCGCCGCCTGGCTTAGGCGGTTGAGAGGAATCGGTCTCCTCTTGGCCCTCGTTCGGCGTCTGTGGTTCGGAGTCGTCGGGGGGCACCGAAGCACCGGATCCCGCTCTCGTTTCGTTGTCCATAGTTGTTGTATGCCCACTTTCTTGCGGATCCACCGGCGCGGCTTGCGGCTGCGGCTGCGCACCCGGCGCGCCGCGACCGGGCGGCGCTCCAACAAGTGCCGGCTCGGGTGGCGGAGGCGGTGGAGGAGGCGGTTCGAGTGCCGGCTCCCCCGCCCACCTAGGCGGTGCTCCCCTGTAGCGCGCGAGCAGATAGAGACAGATCGCCACCGCGATGATCGAGCTGATCTGGCTGCCGGTGAGGCCCAAGTAGCGACGGTCGACACGCAGGAAATCGGTTATGACTCGCATCGACCCGTACCAGATCGTGAACACCAGGATCATGAAGCCGGTTCGATGCATCTTGCGCCCAAGCCACAGCAGTAGGAGGAGCAGAAGGATCGTCGACCCGAAGTCGTAGAGCGCCGTCTGATGAAGCGTGAGGTTGTAGCAACCAAGAGATGGCGGATCGCCGTGTGCAAGGGCCGCACGATAGATGGCTGCACTGATGGGCTTGGCCCCCGAGTTAGTGCCTGCGCAGTGCCACCCCAGCGCGAACGACGTCGGCTTCCCGAGGTGGTCTCCGATCATCAGATCGCCGATACGACCGATGACGATCCCGAGAGCGAGGCCCGGCGCGGCGAAGTCCATCGTTCGCCAGAACCCCATCTTCTTGCCGAGGATGTACGGGAGTGCAAACAAGATCGCTCCGGTGATCCCACCGATCAGCGAGATGCCGCCCTGATACACCTTGAAGACGCCCAGCAGATCGTGACCGTGGTCCGTCACTTGAGTGAAATGCCCGAGCACGTAACCGAGGCGCGCGCCGACGATCGCTCCGATCAACGCGTAGAACAACGAGTTCCAGATGTCCGCCTCGGGCGGTCCTCCGCGTTTCCTCGCGCGCCGCACCATCAATTGCGCTCCGACGAGGTAGCCGAGCGCGATACCGATGCCGTGTGG